>DAOWMR010000052.1 GCA_030642995.1 Spirochaetales bacterium | reverse complement strand
TCCGAACACCTACGTGGAAATCCAGCTTCTTCCATCGCGCAGTGTGATCAAGGTGGCGGAAAACACCTCCTTCACCATTGACCAGATCAGTACCGCCGGCAACGGCGTGTTTGATCTTGCTTACGGACGACTTCGCGCGCGTGTGAGTCGGCTTGCCGGCCGGGACCCGTTCGAGATTCGCGGCGTCGGTGCAACTGCGGGTGTGCGGGGCACCGATTTCGGGACCGACGTCATTGTCCGGTCTGCCGGCGGAGCATCTATCACGCGTATCTACTGCTTCGAAGGGGAGGTTCAGGTAGAGATGGACGGGGCCTCGTCCGAGCAGCCGTCCGGAACCGAACCGATCGTTGTTACCGCGAACCAGATGATAACGGCTACCACTCTCTCACCGACCTCTGCGGCCGCTGTCGCAGCCGAACCCGAGGCGGGTGGCGTGTCGATACCTGCCGTCGAAATTGAACCGCTTCTCCCGACGATCTCGGAGTTCTGGCGGCGCAAGGGCTTTGTTGCCGAACCCGGGGATGCGGAGTCGGTCCTCGCGCAGTTCCCGGACCTCAGAACAGATGCTACCGAACGCCTCGGCGATATTCCGTTTCTGCAGACCGATGAGGCGCCGGAGCCCGGACCGGAAGTTGAGAGTATTCCCACGCAACCTGCGGAAACCGACGCCGCGGCGGTTGATGTCGCTCCTGCCGGGGACGAGCCGCATGTCGCGGACGAGCTTCGTGCTGCGGATGCCGTGGCAATAGAAGGCGACGGCGATGCCGTAGATCCCGAGCGACTCGAACGGCGGATCAGGGCGACCAGGGCCACAGGCTATACGGTGATCGGTCTTGGGGTCCTCGCAGATGCCGCAGCCGTGACGTTTTTCTTCTGGGGCGATCAGATTCTTCCAAGCTGGCCGCCGGCCTCAGACCCGGATATCCTCACGGCCGTGGCCGCCTCAGGTGGAGTCTTTGTCATCGGCGGGATTCTTTCGCTGCTGTTCAGTCTTCAGCTGAGTCAGTAGCCGGCAACCGGCTTTCTCGTTCGAGGGCATCTACGTCGAGCTGTTCAACAGACAGGGAGACCATCTCGTAGATCACCCAGTCTTCCCTGTCCTGCCTCAGTCGGATCTCGTCGGTCACCAGGTAGCCTGTGTACGGTCTTGCGGGAACCGGTGCGTCGGGCGATTCCGGCGGATTGGGCAACCACCGTTCGTAGGTCGCGCGGAAAGCGGCCTCACCGGCCGGTGCACCGAGAGGTTCTATTGAGAGATAGGCCACTCCGTACGGTGTGCGGCCGTCTTCGAGGGGGGGCATCCCCTCCCGGCGCCAGGTATCGGCGTCAACCAGGCTTGATCGCATCTCCACGGCCATGCGCTGCCGATCGATTACGTACATATTGGTGACTTCACGGATAAGGGCACGACCGGCCCGGTCAACCGCCGCATCCTCCATGACCATGTGATCCAACGTGCCGATGCTCAGGTAGAACACCTTCACGACCTGTTCCGGTGTGAAGCCGGCCGTCAGCCGTGGCTGGAGCGCATTGTGGATAATGGTGCCGGGCACTGACCCCACGGCAACGACTATCGCCGCCACGATCAACCACTTGCGCCAATTCTTTCGTACCGATTCCTTGCGGCCGAACGAGCGGTCGAGCTTCTCAATCTCGGCCTCGGCCTGAATTGCGATCTCGTCGCGCTCTTCGGTGGTCAATTGCGAATCGAACCCCTCCTTACTCCAGGAAAGAAGTTGTTCCGCCCACACTGAAGGGGAGGGTTCATAGCTCTCTCCGCCGAGGGTTGCCGCAAGAAAATCCGAAACATCGGACCTGAGAGTGTATCGGCGGTAACGTGCCGCAATGGGCTTGCCATTACGAATGCGTCCGTGAAGTTCTTCAGCTGCATCCCCCTCAAACGGGTATCGACCGGCAAGGACGAAGTAGGTGATGGCTGCAAGGAAAAAACCAACGTTTTCAACCGGATCCTTGTCCGGGTGATTGAACGGTTCCACGGTCCGGAGCTGCTCCGCGAGGTCCTGATGCTCGCGGATTGCCAGGGCAATGTCCGGCGGAAGAACGAGTCCGCCACCGTCATCAAGGAGCAGCATGCACTGGGTGTTCACCTGATCAATCGACACATCGGCCCGGCCGAGAGCAGCAAAGGTGGATGCGATTGTCACAAGGTCCTTGATGCGATCGCGCTTCTCATCGCGAAGAGCGTCATCAACGAATGTCCCTGGAGCCTCCGGCCCAATCGCATAGATCATACCGGCATGCTCAACGAGGCCCATGGTGTGCCACTCGTTGAGCTCGCCGCCTCGAAATATCCAACCGCTATCACGGCGTTTCGAAGCGAGCTTGCGGATAGTGAAACTGTTCGTCGGGATGCCGGTTGTTATGCCGGTGAGGATGTTCCCATCCCGTTCAACGGAAATCAGCCCGCTGCCGACTTCGGTCACGCGTGTTGCCATTCTGTCCTCGCTGTCACTGAATATCAGGTTCTCACGGATGTTTCGTCAAACACCTCGGCGGTGAAGGTATGGATCTCGGTCTCCGAATCCCGCCAGGAATCGCCGGGTAAACCGGCTTTCCTGCATGTTTGCGTGAGGAAAGTCTCCCGGTCCCAATTCCGTTCCGTCGCCACCTGCGGTAGCAGGAGGCCTGATTTGCCGCCACGACGCATGAAGAGGCCTTCGCCGGGTTGGATTTCGGAGGTTTCCGTGATCCGATGCAACGGCGAAAGCACGGAGATTTCCAGTTCAATAGACGGCAACTCATCCACCGCAAGTGACTGAAATCGGTAGTCGCTGAACGCCGCGGAATGCGCTACTGATTTTACCGTGTCATAGAGCGTTCCGATGGACTCTATCTGACCGATGCAGCCGCGGAGTGTCCGTGCCGTCCCCTCCTGCTTGTGGAGAGTCACAAACGCTCCTGACTCGATCATGACAGCCGGAGTTGGGACGGGCGGCATCGGCGTCCTATTCTCCAGCGCAGCTTCAATTTGCTCTCGCGCGAGGGAGAGAAGAAGCTGCCTGTCTGATTGATCCAACACCGTGTTCCAAGTATGACGGATCCTCGCGCGAGCAGCAATCAGACGAGGAGGCGGGCGAGCCGATCGGGATCCACCACAACGCTGAGATTCTTCTCATGCGTAGGCAGCACTAACCCCGGAGGGCCGTTCTTTGATCTGCGGAGATACTTGACCTGCGTGTAGTAGAGCTCGGCTCGACCATTTGCTTTCGCCTTGCTGAAGTGCACGGCCAGGTTGCCGGCGTCGAGCAGCGGCTCCAGCGGAACCGTCTTCCCTTTCTGTGCGCGGACAAACACGTATCCACCGGGGTAGTCCCGCGTATGCAGCCAGAGATCGTTGCCACGGACATGGTGACGCAGCAGGAGGTCGTTCTCCCGCGCGTTACGGCCGACGAGGATCGTGAACTCCCCTGAGACGAATCGCAAGCCCGGCGTCACCGGGCCGGGCCGGGTTTTTCCACGGGCCGGCCCGGCCATTTCATCGAGTAGCCTGCGGAGTTCAGGAAGCTCGGTTTCTTCCACTTTGTCGAGCCTCGTCCCGGTGTCGTGGAACTGCGTCTCCAGGTTCCGCACTTCTTCAGCGAGTGCCGCGCGTCTTCGTCGCGCTTTCTTTGCCCGGTCGTAGCAGCGCACCGCATTGGCGCGCGGAGAGAGAGTCGGATTCAGCTCTATCGTCATGGGTGAGTTGTCATTGGTGTAGTCCTCAGTCTCCAACCACCGGTCTCCCGGTTTGATCAGATGAAGATTTGCGGCAATCAGATCCCCATAGAGCTTCAATCGATCGGCGGATTCGACTTCGGTCAGTCGGTCTCTCGCTCGGTGCAGTTGCTGCTCCAGTTTGTTTCGACGCTGCCCGAGAACCTCCGTGACCGACGCCAGGAGATTCTCTCGCTCTGAGGTGTCGGCGGCTTTGCCGTAGAAGGCCTCAATCTGTGCGTTGATCGTGCCCCCTGGTCCTGTATCCTGTGTCTGGAATCTCGATTCAAATCGATTCTTGCCGGTGTTGGACTCTTTGCCCTCTCCGCCATCCGGCCTGACATCGGGCCCGGCGTAGTGTCCGCCGGAGACCTCACCCCGCTTGGGCCGCCTGAAAAATGCATCAATGATGGTTCCGGCTTCGTCGGTTGCGATGATATTCGCAGCTCCACCCCAAAGACGAATCCAGAGTGTCGTCAGCTCCCCGCCGCGGCGAACGTCAAGACGCACAATCCTGTCGGCGTTCACATGGCGCACCGAGACGATCCTCCCGCCCTTCACGCGCGAGTGCAGAAGCTGAGCAAAGCGTTGTCGTGTCTTCTGTTTCTTGACGGGCGTAGTGGATCTGTGCAGGCGCGTGCGCCCGGTTTCAAGGCAGATTCGCAACCAGAACGGGTTGCCCGGCTGATATATCTGAAAGAAGATATTCCGGAAATCCGGTTGGACGATCTGCTGTACATGGGCATTCTGGAGCGGCAGTTCGTTCAGGACAAGATCGATCTCTCGCCAGTTCAGGGACATGGAGCGCTCTGCAGATAGAGATTCGCGTCCGACGCTGAGAAGAATACCAGGTAGATGGTCCGTGGCGTTTCGTTCATCCGTACGAAATCCGAAATGGTGCGGCGGACTACCTGAGCAGCCCTGGTTTTCGGAAATCCATAGACGCCGGTTGAGATGGCCGGAAATGCGATCTCATCCAGGTTGTTCTCGGCTGCCAGCTCAAGGCTGGATCTGTAGGCCCTCGCGAGTAGTTCATCCTCATGGGCGGTGCCACCGTGCCAGATCGGTCCGACCGTGTGAATGACAAATCGAGCGGGGAGGGCGCCTGCGGTTGTGATGATCGCCTTGCCGGTGGGCAGACCGTCCGGATATCGGTTCCGACGTATGGCCTTGCACGCCTCCAGAACCTCTTCGCCTCCCGCACGATGTATCGCCCCGTCAACTCCGCCTCCTCCCATCAAGGTGGAGTTCGCGGCATTGACGATCGCGTCCACTTCGAGGCTCGTGATATCGCCGGTGGCCACGACCACCCTTCCGTTTTCGCACGCCGTTCCGCCAATTGCCGGCCGGCTCATGCGTGTCTCTCTCCGGCCTCGAGTATGCGTCTGGCCTCACCAATCAGGTGGAAGCTGCCGGTAACAACGACAAGCCCGCCGGCCGCCGACCGTGCCGCCGCCAGTGCCTCGGTCATTTCGTCGATCCTGCGGCAGTTGCCCCCGAGGCTCTTGCACGACTCAACAAGCTCGGCGGTGTCGCTCTCCTTGAACCTTCCGGGCCGCGATATGATGATCTCGCTGAAGTGGTCCAGGAGGATTTGGAGCATCGTCCCATGCTGCTTGCCCTTGACGGAGCCGTAGACGAGCACCCTCCGTCGGGCGTCGGGTTCCAAGTCCCGTACAATTTGCATGACCGTCTGGATCGACTCCGGCGTGTGTGCGCCATCAAGCAAAATGCGCGGGTCACCATGCCACAGTTCCGCACGTCCCGGAAGCCAAGCCTCGGCGAGTCCGGCCGAAAGCGTGTCGCCGGTCGTCTCAGGCATTGCGCGACGTACCGCCAACGCTGCCGTCGCGGCGTTTGAAGCCTGGATGGCGCCGAGCAGTTTCAGTTTTGTGCGTACCTGAAGCCCGTCAGCGAATCGAAAACTCACATCGGTTCCTGAATCGGTGGTGACGCAGCCTTGGATATCCACAACATCCTGAGCGATGACCAATGGTGCTTCTCGTTCTGTCGCAATGTCCCGGAGAACTTCCCGGACCTCCTCCTCCTGATCGGCAAGAATCAGAGGAATGCCGGATTTGATGATCCCGCCTTTCTCTCGGGCAACGGACGCGAGAGTGTCTCCGAGATAGTCGGTGTGCTCCAACTCGATCCGGGTGATGACAGTAACTGTCGGGGCGACGAGATTGGTAGCGTCCAGTCGCCCGCCCAGGCCCACCTCCACAACTGCCATGCTGCACCCCGCTTCCCGAAACACGAGAAATGCGAGCAGGGTGAGGAGCTCAAACGTGGTCGGGAGCGTCTCTTCTCTCTCTCTTCGGTGCGAAGACGATCAATATACTTGGCTATGTGTTCGCCGCAGGACAAGAGGTGGGCGTCACGTTGCGCCTCGGAGGTGCCCTGACCAAGCAGCGATATCCGCTCCCGATAGTCGGATACATGGGGTGACATGTACACTCCGACGCGCGCGCCGGCAGCCGCGCAGCAATGGGCAGCGAAGATGCACACGGAACCCTTGCCCTTTGACCCCGCGACATGAATCACCGGATACGCACGATGAGGCTCGCCGAATTCCCGAAGGAGCCGGTCCATCCGCTCCAGGCGGTACTCGCGCGGATTGAAACTGCCACGCTCAAGGTTGAGGAAGCTTTCGAGGTACGAGAATACCTCGTCGACGCTGGTCCACCGGTTCACCGCCGTTCGTCTCCAGTCCGGTATGCGTCTCGATCCCTCAGGGCCTGAGCATGCCAGTAGAACCCTTCGTAGTCGGCGAGCCGGATAGCATGGGGGGCGATTTCTGCGTACCCCTCTTGGGTGATCTGCATCACCGCAACCCGCTTGAGAAAATCGTTGACGGACACACCCGAGTGAACACGGGCGCCGCCACCGGTGGGCAACACGGCATTGGGACCAATTGCATAGTTGGCGAGGCTGAATGGTGTGTGCGAACCGAGGAGGATCTCGCCGGCATTTCGTATCTGTTCAACGAACGGTTCCGGATCTTCGAGCCTGAGTTGCAGATGCTCCGGCGCAAATTCATTGATGATGCACGCCGCCTCCACAATGTCTTTTGCGATGATGATGCCCCCATACTCACGGAAGACAGACAGCAGAAACTCTCTTTGCGGATTGGGCGTGCCGTTGATGAGGCCAGGCAGCTCGGCAGCGACACGCGCTGCCAGTTCGGGATCGGTCGTGACCAGCAGGGCCTGAGAGTCCGCCCCGTGTTCGGCTTCGATGAGAAGATCGCGGGAGACCGTCATTGCATCCGCACTCGAATCTGCGAAGATCATGGATTCAGATGGACCGGCGGGAAGGCCGACATCCACAACGTCCCTCACCACCCGTTTTGCAGCGGCGACGTACGCGCTTCCCGGTCCTATGATCTTGTCCACTCGGGGAATACCCTCGGTACCGTATGCGAAAGCGGCGATGGCTTGCGCGCCCCCGACGCGGTAGACCTCCTGTACTCCGCAGATGTTTGCGGCGTACAGGCACGCGGGATCAATCTTCCCCTCTTTGTCCGGCGGTGTTGCGACTGCCACTCGATCTACGCCCGCGATCCGGGCCGGCACAGCCAGCATATACAGCATTGACGGAAAACTGCCCCGTCCGCGCGGGACGTAGAGCCCAACCGACTGGAGAGGAATCGCCCGTTCACCGCTACGGATGCCGGGTCGCGTCTCCTCCATCTGAAACGCCGGCGGGCGCTGTCGTTCGTGGGTGCGGCGGACGTTTTCGACCGCGTAGTCAATCGCAGACCGAATATCCCCAGGAAGGACCCTGATCCCTTCTTCAAACTCTTCGGGCGCCACTCGCAGCGGGAGGTCCCCAAGCTCGGTCCCATCAAACTGTGACGTGAAATCCCGGAGAGCGCCGTCGCCTCTCACGCGTACTTCCTCAACAATTTCGGTGACTGCGTGGGCGAGAGCTTCAATTTTCCGTTCCGATCTTGATAGAAGACGCGATCGGGTCGCTCCGTCCAGATCGCTCCACTGATGAACCGTTACCTGCATCGTCCTACTCTACTGCGGCACGGCGTAATCGGGAAGTG
The DNA here is from genome assembly GCA_030642995.1 of Spirochaetales bacterium. GTDB lineage: Bacteria > Spirochaetota > Spirochaetia > DSM-27196 > SLST01 > JAHOYX01. The sequence continues at coordinate 3,196 of DAOWMR010000052.1, read as the reverse complement.
CAGATGCTTGTCCCTCCCGGCAGGTTTCGATAGGTTCAGCGGAACCAGTTGAAGGGGATTTCATGATCATCAAACCAATGATTCGAAACAACATCTGTCTGAATGCTCATCCGGAAGGGCTCAAGATTGAAGTTGATAACCGGATTGATTACGTGAAGGGCAAGACTGGTGTGAACGGCCCCAAACGCGTGCTTGTTGTCGGCGGTTCGGCCGGGTACGGCCTGGCGTCTCGAATCGTCGCCGCATACGGATGCGGTGCCGCCACTATCAATGTTGCATTTGAGAAGCCTGCCGCCGGCACGCGGACGGCAACTGTGGGTTGGTACAATACGGAGAGCTTTGAGACCCGCGCGCGCGAAGACGGTCTCGAGTGCCATACGTTCTACGGTGACGCCTTTGCCGACGACATGAAAGAGCAGGTCGCCTCTCTGATTCAGGACAAGTGGGGCCAGGTAGACCTCGTTGTCTACAGTCTTGCCTCTGGAGTTCGGACCGATCCCAAAACCGGCGTACAGTACCGATCTGCGCTCAAACCGGTTGGAGAGCCGTTCACGGCAAAAACCGTGGATACGACGACCGGTGAGATCAAGGAGGTGACTGCCGACCCTGCAACCGAAGACGAGATTGCTTCAACGGTGAAGGTGATGGGTGGAGAGGACTGGGCGCTCTGGATTGATCGGTTGCTCGCCGACGATCTGCTCGCGCCGGGCGCCGTGACGGTTGCCTACAGCTATATTGGTCCGGAGCTCATCCGGAGGGTCTATCGCGAAGGTGCCATTGGGAAGGCTAAATTGCATCTCGAGGCAACGGCCCATGAACTCACCAGGCGATTGTGGGCGGTGAATGGCGCGGCTTACGTCTCAGTCAACAAGGCGGTTATCACGCGGGCAAGTTCGGTGATCCCGGTTATTCCTTTGTACGGCTTGGTGCTGTTCCCGGTGATGCAGAGAATGGGCCTGCACGAAGGCACCATTGAGCAAATCTACCGGCTCTTCGCAGATCGACTCTACGCCGACGGCCCGGTCCCAACCGACGATGAGGGCCGCATCCGGGTTGACGACTGGGAAATGCGGGATGACGTGCAAGCCGCGGTTCTCAAGCTGTTTCACTCCGTCACTCAAGACAATGTGAGAGAACTGACCGACATCGACGCCTATCACAGCGAGTTCCTGAAGATCCACGGGTTTGGTGTTGAGGGTGTTGACTACGACAAAGAAATAGAGCCCTGACATGCCCAAGGGATCGGCGTCCCAAGCGCAAGCAGGGCTCCCCATTGCTGCAACGGTTGGGGACCTAGTCCCAGTGTGACCGTTCCCGCCAGTTTCGGTGGCCGCCGAGAGCGGCTCCTCCGAAGAAGCTCACCTCGAACGGGGCCAGGGCGTAGCGCTTAATTGACGAATCGGGGAATGGGCCGGCAAGCTCAGACGGTATGTAACTCACCTTGGCTCCCAACAGGAGTCCGTTGAGGTCAACCGCCACGCCTCCGGCGAAGTAGTTGTAGAAACCGAGTGCGACTGCACTTCCGTTCTCCACTTCGTCTTCCCAATCCGGGTAGTCGGCATATTCCGATGAGGAGACCAGGGCTGTGCCCACATTACCCCAACCGAACTCCACGAACGGATCAACAACCGAACCGCCGCCCAGAACGTGGTAGCTCAAGAAAAAGTCTCCCTTCCAGTCCATATACCAGTCGGTTGACGAGGCGGCATCTATCACCATCTCGTTGAACCCCACCCCGTAGTGCATGCCAAGCCCGAGATAGTTGAAGATGACCTCCCACTGCCACCCGGTCATGGTCTGATCGGTCGGGATGGCCAACTCGTACCACTCCGCAGGGCCGGCCGTCGGCAAGGCGTCTACCGGTGTTGCGGTGTAGCCGGCTATTCTGAACTGTCCGTCCGCCCAAATCGGTGTGAGTGAGAATCCGACCAGCAGAACCGCAATGATCATCTGTTTCATTCTATCCTCCGTGCCGCCGGGCATCCCTGCTCGGCGTCCGTTGATTTCGTAACGTTTCTGATCATTGCAACACTCCGACGGCGGCATCGTGTCACCCAACATGAGCCCAAGGAGTTGCCGTACGAATGGCAAGCGGGTACTATTGCGGGAAGTTTCAACGTCAGGAGTGTTGTCCCATGATCAATGAGTTTTTCACCGACATCAGCGCAATTGAGTATGAAGGCCGCGATTCCAGGAACCCTCTGGCATTCAAGTTCTACAACGCCGAAGAGAAGGTCGGTGACAAATCGATGAAGGAGCATCTGCGGTTTTCAATGGCCTACTGGCACACGCTGAATAATCGATTTGCAGATCAGTTTGGAGCCGGTACGGCGATACGCCCGTGGGATTCCATAACCGATCCCATGGAGCAGGCCAAGGCGCGAATGCGTGCCGCATTTGAGTTGACCGAGAAGCTCGGCATGCCGTTCCTGTGCTTTCACGACAGAGACATCGCACCCGAGGGTGATACGCTCGGGGAAACGAACAGAAACCTTGATGTTGTCGTCAAATTGGCGAAGGAACTCTTTGACTCGTCGCCCACGAAGCTGCTCTGGGGCACCGCAGCGCTGTTCAGCCACCCACGGTACGTTCACGGAGCCGCGACCAGCAGCAATGCAGATGTGTTTGCCTACGCGGCAGCCCAGGTGAAGAAGGCAATTGAGGTCACGCACTACCTCGGAGGTAGTGGATACACGTTCTGGGGTGGGCGAGAGGGTTACGAGACTCTTCTCAATACCGACATGGGCCTGGAATTGGACAATCTCGGGCGTTTCCTGCACATGGCGGTGGACTACGCGGCTGAGATTGGCTTTGCCGGACAATTTCTCATTGAACCCAAGCCGATGGAGCCTACCAAGCATCAGTACGACAGCGATGTTGCCGCCTGTTTTGCGTTCCTTCAGAAGTACAATCTGGTTGATCACTTCAAGATGAATCTGGAGCAGAACCACGCGATACTCGCCGGCCACACTTACTCACACGAGATTCGGTTTGCCCGCATCAATGGGCTACTCGGGAGTCTGGATGCCAACCAGGGTGACTATCTGCTTGGATGGGACACCGATCAAATACCCACTTCCATCATGGAGGCCACACTGACAATGTATGAGGTGCTCCAGAATGGTGGCATCGCGCCCGGCGGGCTGAACTTCGACGCGCATCTGCGTCGCGGCTCATTTGAGCCGGAGGATCTGTT
>DAOWMR010000474.1 GCA_030642995.1 Spirochaetales bacterium | reverse complement strand
GGTCGACAATCCTACTATAATTGCACGGGGTGGGGAATATGAGTATATTCGGAACCTGATCCCACCCGGGAGGAGACGGCAATGGCCAACCGACCACGGCTCGTACTAGTCTTCGCACTGCTGCCGGCAATTACGCTCAGCATTGCGGCTCAATCCAATGAGACAATCGACCAGATTCTCGCGCAGGAAGTTGCAACGATCGGATCGGCGGCATATGTCGCCCTCTCCGCCGGAGACCTCGTCAACGATGACTCATCGCCGCAGAAGGCGGTGGAGGTGGCAATTCAGGCGGGGTGGCTGGACCCTGCGGCTTCGGCGGACGATTCAGCCGGGTTCGGCCAGTTTGCGCACCTGTTGATGCAGGTCTTCGAGGTGAAGGGAGGGCTCATGTACCGGATCTTTTCCGGCCCGCGATACGCCACGCGCGAGTTCACCTATTTCGGTTGGTCACCAATCAGAATTGGCCCGGCCGACCGGTTTTCCGTCAGTTTTCTTTTGAGCGTGACGGGCATCTTTCTTGAAGATCTGAATCGACGGGAACAGGAGGCAGACCGATGAAATCGATCACGATGAAACGGCTCGCCCTTCTGCTCGTAGCGCTTCTGATCACCGTTTCGCTCTCGGCCTGGGACGTCGGCGGATATCTGGACAACACTACCGGACTCGCAAGGGCTCCCGTAGGTACAGCCGGCGCGGTTTCTCTTGTCCAGAGCACAACCGTTGCCGCGTGGCTCAATCACTCGTTTGGGTCATGGAATCTGGACGCCCAGGGCAACTACACCTACACACCGACGATTCCGGTGCTCGTGGATTTGGATCGATTGATACTCAGTGGCGTCTTTCCCGCGGAGGCCGGCGGCGCCCGATCCCTCGGGTTCCAGGTTGGTCGGTTGCAGTTCTCCGACACCACCGGATATGTCCTGAATCATTCACTTGACGGCCTGAAGTTGGATATCGGATGGGCGGCCTCATCGTTCAGCGCCGGCGTCGGAACCACGGCGCTGCTCCAGAAACCAACCTCCGCGATCGTCATGAGTCGGCTGGACGTGCTCTCGCTCTCCGACGGCACTGTGTTGTTTGCCCCGCCGCGGCTCATTGCGACAGTTGAGTTCCAGACACTCGGCCTGGTTGCCGGACAGGACCTCACCCTTGGCGCCGTTGTCCAGGAGGATCTCCGCCCGGAGGCCCAATTGACACCGGAGTTCCAGACCGCATTTGACCCGGCCGGCGGCGGTGTGATGGACACTCAGTATCTGTCACTCATGCTTTCCGGCGGACTCGTGCAGGGCCTCTTCCACCGGACCTACTACACAATCAACACGGGCCGGACTCTCACCTACCGCTCAGATGCCGACAGCATCACCGGCAGCTCCTATCAGTACACCCCGATCCTCGGTCATCTGGCCGGTTTGGAACTGAGCTACTTCCTGCCGCAGGCGCTGAACTCACGCATTCGCGTTGGCGGTCAGTTTTCAACCGGAGACGCGGACGCAAACGACTACTACGATGGGAATACGAATGTGCTCTCCTCTGCATTCGTCCCCATCTCGGCCGGCGCCTTCTCTGACGTTTTTACTCTACAACCCGGAAACTCAAGCCACCTTGCGATATCGTATAGTCTGCGGCCCCTGTCCGGCATCGGCCTGGATATCCTCCAGACCGAGCTTTCCAGTGTTTCGTACTTCAGATCGACAGGCGGGGGTCCCGTGTCGGAGGGTGCGGTTGACGCAATAGCGGCCGGGGCGTATATCGGTACCGATATCGACCTGAAGATCGTTGCCCAGCTGTTCTCCGATCTCCGTCTCGTGCTTGCCGGCGGGCTGTTCCTGCCAAACGGGACGGTGATGACCGCGGGAAATGAAAATGTTAACTACCAGTTCACCCTGCAGGGTGTGCTTCGGTTCTAGTGCGCTGGTTCCGAGGAACCTGCAGATGGGGAGGAGATGGATGAAGAAGACAACAGTGGTAATGCTATTGCTCCTCGCGGTGCTGGCGTCACCGCTTATTGCGCAGGACGCCATGATCCGCCAGGTCAGTGGCAAGGTTGAGTTCAGAGTGGGGAGTGGGGCATGGCGGACCGCGTCGGTCGGCCGGCAACTGGCCCTCAACGCCACCATTTCCACCGGGTTCGGCGCATCGGCGGTCATCCGAATCGGCGAGGCCGCAAATGGGTCGGTCCTGGAAGTTGGCCAACTTACACGCCTCACTCTTGAAGAATTGATCCAACGCGAGGGTACACTGAGCACCGCCGTATTCGTGCCCGTCGGACGCGTACGGGCAACCGTCAGCACGGCCCAGGGTCGATCTGCGGACTTCCGTGTGCGTGGGCCGCTCTCAACCGCTGCTGTTCGCGGCACCGGGTTTGAGACAAACGGATGGCAGCT
>DAOWMR010000094.1 GCA_030642995.1 Spirochaetales bacterium | reverse complement strand
GGCACAGTCAGCCGGCTACGCAGACGGGTTGTCTGCGGCCGGAACCGGCGTTGAGTCCACCACCGATCTTGCCGCGCGTGTCATCGGCGCCCCCGTTCAGATTGGCGTTGCCGGCAGCTACGGTCCCACAGGCCCGGGGCTTCAGGCCGGCCACGATCTTACCATCCCGATTACCCCGGCCCGGACCTCACTGACCGGGTTCTTCCGCCGGAGCTACCTCGCGTACGGCGAGTCACTTCAACACCACGTAGGATTGAGTATCGGACCGCTCTGGGGGACGGATATCGGGCTTGGCTGGCAGCTTGAGCGCCTCCCGGAACAGACCGAGTCGTCGTGGAGCGCAGCGGCCGGATTGGACACGGCCACGGACGACACCAAACACGTCGCGGCTGAGCTGTCCGTTACCGCCACGGAGGGAACGGACCGCGAATTGCGTCCGGACACATACCCTGCAGACTGGGTACGATCATTCGCGGAACTCGTGCCGTCCGGTGAAGAGGACGCCAACCGCGATATAGCCCTGGAAGCGGAGCTGGATCTTTCAGGATCCGCGACGGGGCTCAAACTGAGCACGGCGGCGGGAACCGCCGTGGCGGGCGACGCGGACACATTCGTCACCAGTCTCGCGATGGAGATCGCCGCGCCAATCACTCTTGGGGACCGCCTCCGCGTGACACCCTCGGGCGCGCGCGCGGTGACGCTGCAGTCTCTTGCCATTCATCCGCCTTCGTTTCCGGCCGATGTGACAGCCGCGGCCGGAATGCTCGGTATGCAAACCTACCTCGTCACCGCGTGGCCGGTCTGGGAACTCATTGATTCCCGGGCTGTGACCGCTTTTTCCTACGCAACCTCCGGGCTTGTCGCCGCGGAGTACGTACCGTCGGTGGCCGTGGAAATCAGCCGCCCCATTCGCAGCTCACCCTGGTCACTCCTCATCCCGTCTCACGCCCGTGTGTCTGCGGTCCGCGAGTTGTCGCGTGAGGATGATGCCGTCTCTCAGATCCAGTCCGTCACATCGGAGATCTCGCTGACTGCGCCGAACGTGCTCGGTCGTCTGGGGAGTTCGCCGGTATTCGGCTTCTACGATACGGACGAGATCATCACGAGCGCAGCAACCACGGTTCGCAGGGAAGAGAACGGACAGACAAGCGTTGAGATCGACGTGGATCAGATTACCAGTCTGTTCTGGTTGTCCGGCGAATCTCTGGCCATCAATACCTCGGTAACAGCCAACGCAGGATCAGACACGGACATTCGCGCGGCGGTTGACGGGGAGTTCACGTGGACGAGGCCGGCAACGGTGCTCTTGCGGTTTGATCGGATAGCTCATCTGGCAACCAACGGCGCAATGTTCGAACACACAGAGTCGATTGAGCTGGCCGGAACGTGGTCGGAAGCCGCCACTCAGACCGCGACGGTGAAACATTCGACTCTGCTGACACTTACCGAACGCGGGAGTGTTTCACTTTACGGAGGCTTCGGCATTGGATCGACGCAACAGGAGAGCAGGCAGTCTTCCTGACCGGGCTACAACTCGGGATTGAGGGAAAATTACAGTTCTAAGCGTTTGGTTTTTTGGCGTGGCCGGATATATACTCTGGCTGAAGCAGGAGGCGTCTCATGAGACTACACAGAACCGCTGTGTTGGTTCTTTTTATTATTTGCACCGCATTTGCATTTGCTCAGGACGATGGCGGCGGGAGTGACCTGGACTTCGGGCTTGGCATCGCAATTGGAGCACAGAGTTTCCCGAATCCGGACTACACCGGTACGGGGACCGAGCCAAGCACGATCACCTATCAATCGGTCAGCATGACACCAGACCTTGCCCTGGGTAAATTCGGAATCGGCCTGGACGTTACGCTGAACTACCGGTTCACCGCCGGCGACGGAAGTGAGTTTGAGGTCCGACGGGAAGACTGGATTCCCGATGAAAACACCAACTTCCTTGAGCTCTATTTGCCGAAACTGCAGTACGTTCGCTGGGGCCTTAAGGGAGACCCGCTGTTCGTCAAATTGGGTTCCATAGATGATGGAATGCTCGGTAACGGATTTATCCTCGGCGGGTACACAAACACGCAATTCCTTCCGGAACGACGAATCTTCGGAATGGGCCTGGATATTGATGGTCAGTTATTCAACTTCCCCTACGTCGGGCTGGAAACCTTTGTCGGCAACCTCGCCGCATTCGACGTGATTGGCAGCAGGCTCTTCGTTCGGCCCCTCATTGGGACCAGCATCCCCGTTATCAAGAATCTTCAGATTGGCGGCACGGTGGCCCTTGACCGTGATCCCTTCTACTTCGCGAGCAAAAACGCCGCGGGATTGGCTGCAATACCCGACTATCTTCCAGCCGACGTGGCAACCGCCGAGGACGCGCAAGTCTTCGTGTGGGGCGCCGATTTCCGGCTCCCGATCCTGTCAAACCCGGCAATCTCCCTCGCGGGATTTGGTGATTTCGTCATGCAGCAGGAGAACTCGGGAGGCATGGTCGGCATTGGAGGCCGGTTGTTCAGCGTGGTGCCCTACGGTGCACAGCTGCGGATGCTCGGCCCGGACTTCATCCCGGTCTACTTCGACGGCGCGTACGACCTGTATCGGCCCGAAAAGTACGCCGTCTATTCCGGCGTCCCCGAGTACTCAACCGAGAGCTATATCGGGTGGTTCGCAAGCCTCGGCTTCGCACTGCTCGAGGATCAGATCATGTTCAACGCCGCGCTTGACGGACCGTTCTCAGGTTCGGGCACCGGGGGAACCTTCGAACAACCCCACCTCCTTGCGAGCCTTGCCCTTGCGGACGGCCTGCTCGGCGGCTTCTCCCTGGAAGCAAGCTACGACAAGAAAGGCATTGACGATCTGGCGGACCTGATAAATCCCGAAGAGGCTGTGATCGGAGCACGACTGAACTACCGTATTGAAAGCGCAGTCATCTCTCTCGTCTACGATCTGCAGTACAACCCGTACCCGGAACCGGGCGACAACCCGTGGATTATTACCTCCGGGCTCGAAAGCGCAATCTCGCTATTCTAGGGAGGCTCCATGAAAAATCGAATACTGGCACTACTGGCAGTGATGCTCTTCGCCGCAACGGCGGTCGGGGCACAGGAACTCGTTTTCTTTGAGGGCGAATTGAAAATCTCGGAAGTCGTTGACGCGGGCGATCCGTTTGTCTATCGATCCGAGGACATCTACTTCGGTTTCCAGCTCGGACCAAACTTCATTGTGGAAACCGAGGCGGGGAGTTACGCAGAAATCGTTCTGCCCAACGGCCACGTCTTGAAACTGGCCGAGAATACCGAGATCCGACTGGAGAGCGTCGTAGCACGAGCTCAGACAGGTGCTGATCGGATCTCCGTATCGCGCGGCCGACTTCGCAGCGTGGTCGCAACTCTCACCGGCACCGGGCGGAGTTTTGCCGTCCAGACCCCGTCGGCCGTCGGCGGCGTCCGGGGCACGGACTTTGTGACACAGGTCTTCCTGGACGCCTTCGGGGCGGTTACCCAGGAGGCCATCGGCGTTCTTGAAGGTTCAGTCGCATTTGCACGGTCCGGTGGCGCGGAGATTTCCATCGGCGCGGGCCAGTTTGCCGACGTGTTCGGCGCAACCTTCCAGGCCCAGACGGGAGACATTTCCGCCCAGTTCTACGGCGGCCTGGAACAGATCAGCCGGCAGGCACAAACCGTCGCGCAGCAGATTATTGATTCCCTGCCGCCGCCGGAAGAACCGGCTGAAGATGAAGTGGCCGAAGAACCGGCCGAGGATGAAGCGGTCGTTGAAGATGAACCGGCCGACGATACGGCCGAAGAATCCATCACGGCCGAGAGCGCCCCACCCGTAGTCGTGGCCACCGGGCCGGGACAGGATGGCGACGAAGAGCCCGCAGACGACCGGCCGAGCGGCGACGGTCCGGTTGATCAGTTCATGGCAACCCTCACCGAAATCCTGGGTCTCGAAATCGGGACAATCACCCTTGAGGGCGAAACCTACAGCAAACTCGTTGCACAGCCAACTTTCACCCTGGGCAAGCTCCGGGCCGGCCTCTACCTTCCCGTAATCTACAGCGGCAACCTGTTTAGCATGGAAGATTGGTACGAACCAAACGGCAACAACGAGTGGTCGTTCGGCACAGATCAGGATTGGCGCGCCGAGCCGCTTGTTGCACTCGGTGACCTGGCCGGCGACCTGGCGTTGAAAATCAAGTTCATCGAGTGGGGACAGCAGCGCGATCCATTCTTCATGAAGGTGGGAAGCCTCAACACGCTGACCCTCGGACACGGGCTGCTCATGCGACAGTATGCCAACGACAGTGACTTCCCCGCCATTCGCCGCATTGGTTTCAACCTTGGCGTTGATTCCGGGGGCTTCGGATTCGAGACCGTGGTTAATGACCTCGCGGCTCCGGAGATCTTCGGCGCTCGCGTGTACGTCCGTCCGGTTCCGAAAATCCCACTTGCACTCGGGATCAGCGGCGTCTCCGATATCGGTCCGGCACGCGATCTGCCTGAGACCTCGGACCTTGGCACGACGATCTTCGCCGAAGAACGTGCAGCCGATCCGATTTTCCTGAACGTGGCACTGGACCTGGATCTGCCGATTATCGAGCGCGAGGCGGCGGCCTTGATCCTCTACGGAGATATTGGCGGGCTCGTGCCGTATCTGCGCACCGGCATCGGGAGCGTCCCTGCGGGGATGCAGTGGGACGCCATCTGGTACGACCCGGGCACCGGCCCCGAACTCCGAAACTACGGCATCGCATCCGGTGTGTTCGGAAACATCTCCGTCCTGGACTACCGCCTGGAGTTCCGCAACTACCGCGGCATCTTCCAGCCGGCGTTCTACGACGCCAACTACGATTGGATCCGAGGTGAAAAAGCGCGCGATGTGCTTACCTACCTCCAGAATCCCGACGACGCGGCCTATGACAACTCGATCCTCGGCGTCTACGGCGAGGCCGGCTTCACCATTGCCGACCTGGTTCGGCTGGAAGCCGGCTATCTCTGGCCCTGGACGCGGGACCCGGTGACCGACGCCTTCGTCATGGGTGACAATGACGAGGTGCTTGCCTCGCTCCTCATCAAGGAAGGGCTCCTGCCGCTGGACATCTCAGCGGGCTTCAGCTACAAGCGGAACTACTTCGCGCCGACGCTGTTCGGCTGGGAGGGCTATGATGATCTGAGGCTCTTTGATGAGCACACCGTCCTGATGGGCGAAATCGTTTATCCGGTTGCTCCGATCATGGACATTGCAGCGTCAATCTCCACAACCATCCTCAGGGATGAGTTCGGCACGGTGCAGTACACTGAAGCGGCGGATGGTACTCTGCGGCCGAAGTACGGCCCGGTCATCAGCATTGAAACGAGGATCGGTACCAGGTAGCACTGCTGATTCACAAAAAGTGCGGCCGTCCGTATTGCGAGAGCGATGCGGGCGGCCTTTTTTGGCGCGATCAGGAGTGGCGCCCTGCCCTGACCCCTACTCAAAGATCTGAAACTGCGTATCGTCGGTGGGTTTGCCGCCGATCGTGGCCCGAATGACCGCGATGCCTTCCGCCTCGAATGTTGAGGCAACCTTGTCCTGGAGTTCCTTGCCCGGGGTCAGGGCAACCATGTATCCCCCCCTGCCCGCTCCGGTCACCTTGGCCCCCGTTGCCCCGAGGGAGTTTGCGAGGTCGCACAGGTAGACCAGCTTCTCATGGGAGATCCCCATATCGACCAGGATTCGGTGGTTCTCATTCATCACCCTGCCCGTCTCATCGTAGTCTCCGGCGGAAAGCGCCGTCTTCAGCCGCTCAACCTGCCCACGGATGGCGTCCACTCTGCCCGTGAAGAGTCCGGGGTTATCCCGTTCCTGTTCTTCCAGGAAACCTTTCAGGGCCGCAGTGTTTGCCGTTACCCCGCTGTTCCCGAGGACCACTTCAACGGGTTTCGCGAGGTGTATCCGTTTGAACTGCTTCACTCCAGCCCTGATCTGATACTCGATCACCCCGCCGTACGTTGAAACGGTGTTGTCAACGCCGCTGGGCAGACCGTGGTAGCCGAACTCGCCCTCCCAGGCGACGTGATTGATTCTGAGAATATCCATGCCAAGGTTGAACTCTTCGTTGCACGCCCTGGCGAAGGAGACGCAGATCGCCGCGCTGGCCCCCACCCCGCTCCCGGCCAGCAGGTCACCGGCCACCGTGATCTTGATGGGATCCTTCTTGAGGTCCAGGTTCATTACCTCCACCATCCTGTTGAAGGAGACGATGCTGTCGTCGTGCTTGGCCGCCTTGTACCCGGGAACTTCAATCCGATTGTCCTCTAAGGTCCAGCCCTCTCCGACCGACAGCCGTTCTACCGTACAGACCGTCTGAAAGGGTATTGCCGCCGGCACTGCGGGGATCTCCCACAGAACGAACTGATCCCCGATGAGGATCGTCTTCCCGAACCCCCTACCTGTTCCCATCTTGTTCTCCTTCAAGCAGGTTTGTCAGAACCCTCTCCGTCTCCGCAATGAGTTTCGCTTCCTGTCCGATCCTCACGGTTGTCGCAGCCGAAAGGCCGTGGCAGGCATCCGCAAAGCCGCCGATATTCAGGGTCGCCTCCGGTAGAAATGAGCTCAATCCCGGAAGTGTTCCAGATCGAATTCTCTCAGTCAGTTCCCGCGAGACCCTCATGGATATTTTGGTTGAGTCGAAATTGATCTTGCCGAATCCCGGCACTTCATCGGGAACAGTCTGGAAACCCGCCAGGTACTTCGAGTGGTCCAGAAAGTCCATATCCCGTATCGTTCTGCAGAACACCCCGATCATCTTGACACCCATCGGGGCAAACCTCTTCTCCACATCAAACCACTGAAGATGTTCGGTCGTCTTCAGTCCGCCTCCTCTCAGGCGCTCTGTTTCACGCCGGAAGATTTCTTCCTGTATCTTCCGAAGGCCTCGCACAGTTTCCAGAGTTTCCGGAATGAATCCATTGATGCAGAGATCGATTCCTTCGTCTGCTCCGCCGCTGGAGTAACCCGCGGCCCCCAGAGTGTCCAGAACACGACAGACTTCAGCGGATTCGTGCTCGATACCGCCCAGCGTGATGAAATAGCGTTCTCCCGTTTCGGTTTTCTCAGACCTCATGGAACCCTGCCGGACGGCCTTCTCCATCATCTCTCTGTTCACGCTACTGAGTGCACCATTCACGAAAAAGCCGTCTCCAATGGCGCCCAGAGCCCCGAGGTTTGAGAGGTCGATGTTGGCGGGATCAAGTATTTCCGCAAACAGAGCACAGGTTGCGGAAGCAGAGATATCCCGATCTCCTTTCAGCCCGTGGAGATCGGCATCCAGGTTCAGAACCCGTTCGCTCGTCGACGTTTCGGCCGGATGATGGTCCAGAATAAGTACCAGGTTTCTTTCTCCGTTCATTTCAGAGACGAGGGGAGCAATCTGACCTGCAAAATCGGCAAATATGATGATCTGTCCTTCAGGCTGAAAGATCTGCTCCATGACCTGGGGATATGGCTTCTCAAGAGCGATCCTCGAAACGCGATACCCTGCCCGGCAAAAGGCTGTCTGCAGGATTGCGCCGGATGTGAGACCATCGGTGTCGTTATGGTGGAAGAGGCGTATCTCTTCTGCGGGCCATGCTCTCAGTGTCTCAATCGCGTTGCGGAGATCGGACTCGAAATTCTCTAGCATGATTGCATTATGGCGTCGCCGCTCTCGATGCGCCACAGATTTTTCCGCATCATGGAAATCGCCTCACCATATCCCCGGTAGGGTATACTGCCCTGAAGAAGGTGAGAACTGTATGTTTGCGGACAAACAGAAGAAAGATCTGGAGACGCGGCTGAATCGAGTGGCAGGTCAGATCAACGGCATCAGACGGATGGTCGAAGAGGATCGGTACTGCGTGGATATTCTCACGCAAACGGCGGCCATTGCCGCAGCCATACGAACAATTGAAGGCATTATCATGAAGAACCATCTGAACACCTGCGTTGCCGACGCGATGCGGAGTAAGGACGTTGAAGAACAACGTGAGAAAGTGGATGAAGTGATGACGGTGATTGGTCGCTTCAGGAAGTTAGGGTGAGCTGCTCCGCCGGGGCCCGATTGGTGCTCTTGATCATCATGGTGGTAGCTGCAGCGTCTTGCAGCACGGGAAGAGGTGAGAGCGTGGATACTGCGGCATCTGTTCCTCCTCCCATCATCCAACAGACAATGAATGACGCCTCCACCGATACGCCGCCGGAATACGACGAGTACGCCGGTCTCACCGAGGATGGACCGATCATTCCCGGGCTTTTTCAGTCTGCGGTGCCTCAGGGAATGGCCTACTACCCTGTTGAAGAACTCATGTTCATTTCCAATTACATGTCGGATGGCAGGGCCGGCAGCGTTTCAATCCTCTCCATGGATAACGGCGCACTGGTAAAAGTCGTTTGGCTCGAGAATCCAGACGGAACCCCGCACGACGGCCATGTAGGCGGGCTCGCGGTGAGTCGCCGGCATCTCTGGATTGCCTCCGGAAAAGGTGTCTACTCCGCACCGCTGCAAACGATACTCGACCTGCCTGACAATTCGATACTGCGGATGGACGAGTTCATCCCCACCGCGGCAAAAGGCTCCTTCGCCTCCACCTCCGATGGGATTCTCTGGATTGGAGAGTTCACCCGCCAGGACGGATCGTACGCAGTCGATGAGTCCCACCATCTCCGAACACCGTCAGGTTGGCCCAATTACGGCTGGCTGGCCGGGTATGTCCTGGACCCGGATACGGACATCATCCAATCCACAGCCTGGATCTCCGGTCACGTCTACCCCGACTATATTCTGTCCATCCCGCATGAGGTCCAGGGTGTCGCATTCTTTGAGGACCTCGTCGTCTTGAGTCGATCCTACGGCAGAAAGAACGATAGCCGGCTCTCCATTTTC
>DAOWMR010000491.1 GCA_030642995.1 Spirochaetales bacterium | reverse complement strand
GCGGGAAAACCGTCGGCTCCGGAACCGCGTGATCAACGAAGATGAGATGCTCGGCAATTCCCCGGAAATGGCGCAGGTCCGGTCTCTCATCGAGCAAAGCGCGAAAAGCACTTCCACGATCATGATCTTCGGGGAGAATGGAACCGGGAAGGAGTTGGTCGCTCGGCAGATTCACTCGGAGAGTTCCCGGTCCGACGGGCCCTTTGTGGAGATCAACTGCGCCGCGATTCCAGACACGCTTATTGAGAGCGAATTGTTTGGTCACGAGAAAGGCGCATTCACGAGCGCGGTGAGCCGTAGAAAGGGGAAATTCGAAGTTGCCCATCATGGCACTCTCTTCCTGGACGAGATTGCAGACATGTCTCTGAATGCCCAGGCAAAGGTCCTTCGGGTCATTCAGGAAATGCGTTTTGAGCGGGTCGGTGGCGAAGAGCCAATTCAAGTAGACGTGCGGATCGTTGCCGCGACGAACAAGGACCTCCGGGCTGAAGTGGAAGCCAAACGATTCCGGGAAGATCTCTACTTCCGACTCAACGTCATTTGGATCGTCGTTCCGGCTCTTCGGGAGCGCCGGGAAGACATCGTGGAAATTGCGGAGTATTTCCTCAGGAAGTTCAGGCTGTCCCCGGACTTGCCCCTCAAACGCTTTGATGACGACAGTCAATCCCTGTTGATGGAGCACCCGTGGCCCGGCAATGTCCGGGAATTGAAAAACTTCATCGAACGGATTAGTATAATGGCGGATGAGGATGTGATCACCAGGGAAATCGTTGAGTTCTATCTTGGTGAGCGACGCGACGGGCGGTCCGACCCGGTTCTGGATGCGTTCCAGGGGATGGGTCTCACCGAGGCTCGAGATAGCTTTGAGAGGCAATATCTCGAGCACAAGCTGGCGGAGAATGCATACAACATTTCCCGTACGGCATCTGAGTTGGGCATCTACCCGAGCAGCCTCCACGCCAAGATTCACAAACTCGGGATACAAACCGGACGATGAAGGCTATTACGAAGCGGCAGAGTGAGGTCCTCGGCTACATCAAAGTCTTCGTACACGATCACAAGTTTCCACCCACCATCCGTGAAATTTCCGGGAATTTTTCAATTTCAGTAAAGGGCGCCTACGATCACGTCAAGGCGCTCGAGAAGAAGCAGTTCATCAGACTTGACACCAATCGATCCCGAACCATCGAGGTGCTCGGCGAAGAGGCAAATACGGATCGCACGGTAGACGTGCCGGTGCTCGGTAGTGTCGCGGCAGGGTCGCCGCTTCTCGCCGAAGAGAACCTTGACGGAACGGTGAAACTCCCGCAGGAATCCGTTCGGCGCGGTCCTCACTTCGCTCTGCACGTGAAGGGTGACAGCATGCGCGATGCCGGCATCCTTGACGGTGACGTTGCCGTCTTCCGCCAACAGCAAACAGCCGAGAACGGAGACATCGTCGTGGCGATGGTAGATGAAGCCGTCACTCTCAAACGATTCTTCAAGGAGAAGAATCGCGTCAGGTTGCAGGCGGAGAACCCCGAATACCCACCCATCTTCACGCAGAACGTCCGCGTTCTCGGTCGGCTTGCGCACCTCATCCGACGGTATGAGTGATACGTCGGCATGAGTGAGATCCCATCAGTTCTGCTGTTCCTCGGACCGGAAGAGGGTTTGAAGGCCGATGAGCTCGAGGAACTGCGCCAACGTATTTCCCGGCAGCACGGCGAATCTTCCGACGAACACAAATTCTACCTTCCGGACGACTCGATGTCGGCGATTGTGGATGTCCTCCGTAACGGTTCGCTCTTTTCGGCGCACCGGTTGGTGACCGTGGTGGGTGTGGATCAGTTGCGCAAGAAGGCCGATCTATCGCCGTTGGTGAATTACCTTGGCTCTCCGAATCCGGATTCCACACTCGTGTTGTTGTCAGACTCCGTTCGTGTGGACGCGAAACTGGAGAAGCTGGTCCCTGGAGCCAACCGAAAGGTGTTCTGGGAACTCTTCGAGAATCAGAAACACTCGTGGGTTGTCGGATTCTTCCGAAAACGACAGGTAACTATCACGCCTGAAGCCATCGACCTCTTCCTTGAAGTCGTTGAGAACAACACGCAGGAGCTTCGCAACGAGGCCGACAAGTTGTGCACCTATGTGGGAGCGGGCGGCTCTATCGACGTAGAAGAGATCGAGACTTTTGTTTATCACAGCCGTGAGGAGAGCGTGTTCACGCTGTTCAGGC
>DAOWMR010000300.1 GCA_030642995.1 Spirochaetales bacterium | reverse complement strand
GCGGGCGATTTGTACAAGGTGATTGCCGATGTGATGACGCTGGTCTACGAACCGATCGTCGGCATATCTCCCATGACTCTCCGATGGTCTGACGGCGATGGGGTTGCGCATGACCTCCACCGACGATTCGCGCTCTGTGCGTTTGGCGTCAGCGGCATGCGTACCTACGGTGACCACAAACCGATTCTGCCTGGGTTTGAAAATTTCTGTGCTATTGAGCGGGTTGGATTGATCGGCAAGATTCGACTCAAGGGGCAGCTGTACCGGGGAGAGCACGTCCACTCGCCGCTTACGCACATGAAAACGGCCACGCGGCTCGTGATTGAGTACGACGCACGGATCCCGCTTCAGATAGACGGTGAAACACGGTGGTTGACGGCTGAGAACTTCCCACTGGAGATCGAACTGCACAACGACTCCGTGCCGATTCTGCGAGCGAACTAACCAGTCAGTCGAACGTGTAGAACGATCCCTGACGGGCAAATCCGATGAAACCTTCCTGTCTGACTCGCTTCACGTGTTTTTTCCACGCATCGCCGTAGTGCGTGAGAACCATTCGATTTTTGAGGCTCGCGGGAAGGGTTGCGAGTTCATCGAGGCCGGCGTGGATGCCGCCGGTGAAGAATTGAACATCATGGAAGATCACTTCGAATCTGAACCGATCGTCGTAGCTTCTCAATAGGTCGGCGTCAAACTGCGTGTCTCCGGTGAAGAGAATCCGATCATCAAGGATTATTCCAACGCTGTAGGCAGCCTTCTGCCAGTTGGGAGCCTGCTCGGGGAAATGACGTGTACGAACGAGCTTGAGATTGAGATCCCCGACGACTACTTCTCGGGTATCGCGTGGGTAGCCTTTCAGCGGCCGCGGCCTGATCGCATCCCAGAAATCTGCAAAAACCAGGCCCTTTCCGTTGTGCACCTCGTTGAACTCGCCACCGCCGCGGAGAGACATGTTCCAGAGCGTTTTCTGGTACTCCGGCGTAACAATTATCCGCGGCTTGGATCGGACAACGTACCGGCCCATGAGCATGACTTCCTCGAGGCCGCCAACGTGATCTGCGTGGCTGTGGGTGATGAGCCAGGTGCTGATATCCGACACCGACCGCCCAAGTTCGCAAAGCGCCTGCGGCGTTCTGGTCCCGCAGTCGATCATAACGTGGGTGTTTCCTTTCACGACCAGCCAGTTGTTCTGATAGAGGACCTTTGAAAAGGCGCTTCCACACCCCACGGAAAAGAGAGAAAGCTTCCCGTCGTTCGTGAGCGGTATCTGTTTCTGTTTCAGTCGATCTACCTTCATCTATCCCTACGGTATAAAGCGTAGCACACCCCGGTCAACTTGCCTGCGCGGATTTCTTTCACCTGTCGTTCTTCGGCAGACCCTGATAACACACTCCACGATAACAGCTTACGCTATTTCGGCCGCGGATCTGAATAGTGTTTGCGGGCAAGCGCTCCCAGGAGACTGGTTCCGGGCTTTCGACCACGTGGAAGTATCCCCGGCTCATGAGTGCAGAAACATTCTGGAAGCCGTGTGCGAGCGGATCTGCAAATGTCTGTGGCGGGGTGTTCACGTGCGCAGCGATTTCCTGCCGAAGGAGAACGGCCTGTGCCAGTGCAATACCCGAGGGCACCGGCTGATCAAATGCCTGGGCGGGAATCGGCAGAAAGTCGCTGTTGTCGGATTCAAACCAGGTGCCGTCCCGCCGGAAACGGAGCATGGCGCCGGCGAGAGCTTCAGTCTCCGGTGCGAACTCGGAGGTCTCCTCACCGAGCATTGCCAGAAAGAGAGCCACAGTCGCGTAGTCGGTCAAGAACTCTTCCGACCGCTCGTCATTGCCGGCTGCCGCATGCGCCAGACCCTGCGTGTCGGTAAACCCATCCAGGAGCGCTCGAGCGATTTCAAGGGCCCGGTCCAGCGTGCCGGGCAGACCCAGGTAGCGATGGGCCGCGACAAGACCACATCCGGCGAGGGCATTCCACCCGGTCAGGAGCTTTTCGTCCAGGAAGGGCTGTGGTCGTGACCCGCGGATCGCCAGCAATTTACCCTCAGCCGATCGCAGCGATGCCGGATCCGGTCTTCGGTGACGTGGCACCTTCGGGTCATTCTCGTAGCCCGGCGCGAGCCTCCGAACGAGGTGGTTCTTTCCCTCGAAGTTGCCGGATTGGGACACATCGTACACGCGCAGGAACGTATCCCGCTCGGCCTCATTCAGGGCGGACGTGATCTCCTCGAGTTTCCAGAGATAGGTTTCGCCCTCGTGGTGGTTGGTGTCGGCGTCGTGAGCGGTTGCGTAGAGATCGCCGATGCGGAATGTCTCTTCGAGGCTTCGGAAAATGCCTTCGGCGGTAGTCTTGTACCCCGACCCGCGGGTCAATCGACCGGCCAGCGAATAGTTCCAGAGGAGCATCGCCTGGTCGTAGAGCATCTTCTCGAAATGCGGGATTGTCCAGTTCCGGTCAACGCAGTAGCGAAAGAAGCCGCCCTGAAGATGGTCGTGCATGCCCCGGGTCATCATGGCGTCAAACGTCTCCCCGGCCATGGCAAGCAACGCTTTGCCCGTGTCTTCCCCCGCACCCGCCGCGGCATAGAGCATGAACAGGAGGGTTGAGTGCGGCGGAAACTTCTGGGATGACCCAAACCCGCCGAAACCACGGTCAAATGCCTGCTGCAAGTTGCCAACAGTGCCGGCGAGTTCATCACCATCGGGCGAGTCAGTGACGGCAAGGACCGGTTTGGTCCGGGCTGCAGCGGGGTCGCTCGCCGCTTCGCCGGTCGCTACCTCAAACGGTTCTATGTCGTCCTTCCGTTCGTTGTAGAACTCGCGAACCTGTCTGAGAATGTCGGAGAACGCCGGGGTCTGAAAGCGGGCCTCGGTTGACGCATAGGTCATGGCGAAAAAGGGACGACCGTTCGGCGTAAGGAAGGCGTTCAGGGGCCAGCCACCGCTGCCCGTGGTCGCAACAAGGAAACTCATCAGATACTGATCGATATCCGGACGCTGTTCCCGGTCAATCTTGATGGATACGAAGTCCCGGTTGAGGATTTCCGCGCATTCAGGCTGGGAAAACGCTTCCTGTGCCATTACGTGACACCAGTGACAGGTGCTGTATCCAACGGAAACCAACAGCGGCTTGTCGTGCTCTCGCGCGTACTCGAGCGTCTGCGGATTCCACTCCTGCCACCAGACGGGATTGTCCTTGTGCTGACGGAGATACGGGTTGGAGGCGCTGACCAAGTTGTTTCGCAGGAGGTCCATGGGTCTGAAGGTACTGATGGATCATGGCGGGCGGCAGTCGTCACTTCGTGGCCAAGCATCTCGGCCCAATGGCCAGGTTGGCCACCGGGACTGATGTGATCTATCTCCCAACCATATTGGGTTCCGCCATTACCACAGTCTTGACGCCCGATCCACGCACCACGTGCTTCAATCTGATTCCGGATGGAGCATTCCAGGATAGGAACTCTTCGGCCACGACCAGCCCCGTGAGCTCAAGGACCAGCCATCTGATCGTCCTGTGCAACGACAGCGGATTGTCAGACGACACATTGATGCGGGGCGCTAACGCGTCCGGATTCTGCAAGTCGTACACACCTGCTCTGCGTTGTGACAGTTGATCGAGCCGCCATTCACGACGAATCCCGATCTCGCGGTCCTCGAGTGAGATTGACAATCCATGCTTGAGACGACGGATGTCCAGCCATCCCGTCTTGGTGCTCCCGCCGTGGACCCTGTCGGTACTCACCTGGTAGCTGCCCGTGCAATTCAGCGATCTGTCCATCCCGGGAGCGGTGATTGTAGTCCACGTTCGTAGCAAGGAATCCCCAACCGCTCGCTGCCTGGTCCAGCGCTGATGGCCGTCGGCAAGTGAGATCTCGAGAGCGCAATCCCACCCGGCGCCCATCTCGAATCTTTTTCTGTTGCCGTCGCCCAGCAGCGTCCACGAAGAGCGATCCTGGCGCTCACGGTGCAGACGGAGATTGCCGTCCGCGCCTCTGTGAGAACCCGGGCGATACATCTCTATACTTACGGGAACCGGAAATTCGTCCCACTGAAAAATTTCGGACCGCTTGAACATCGGGTTCCTGCGAAAAATGCGCGATTCAGTCATAGGACCCTTTCCCATCGCATATTGAAGCGGCTGTAGAGTCAGAGAGCGTTCTGTTCGTCATATCTAAGGAAATACTACCGCGAGATGGTGGGC
>DAOWMR010000478.1 GCA_030642995.1 Spirochaetales bacterium | reverse complement strand
GGTCATTAGTGGGGGAGGCGGCGCCACGATCGTCCCCTTCTTCAATTTCTCGCTCGAGTTGCGGGCGGCTGTCGATTACGTAATCCCGCTTGTTGCCGACGAATTCTACGCCGGACTCTACCCGTCGTTCGGGGCGGTTCTGAGCCTGCGCCTGGGTGACGACCCGGACGCGGGGGGGCAGATCCTTCGCAGCATCCGCTTCGGCGAACCGCAGGTCCAGCCGCTCTTTGCCGCCATGCACAGCTATCACGCGGTGAACCCGGTGGGATCAATCGATCTCACGAACGTGGAAGATTCGGAGATCGTGGATATCGAGGTTTCGCTCTGGGTGCCGGAGTTCATGAACACGCCGACGCCGTCGGCGACGATCTCGGTTATGGCCCCCGGCGAGACTCGCACTGTGGAGTTCCCTGCTTCGTTCAACAACACCATCTTCAATTTTACCGGAAGCCAGCCGATCAACGGAGAGCTCGTCGTTTCCTACCGACTCGACGACAAGACGGGCGAGCAACGTCGCAGTGTTATCTTCAAGATGTACGACAAGACATCGCTCACCTGGGACGACGACAACAAGGTTGCGGCGTTCATGACTTCCGACGATCCGAACGTGGTTCGCTATTCGTCGGAAATCCGGGGCGCGACCAGAGAGGCCGAGATCGATTTCCTGAGCCGGCCGCTTCAGCAGGCCATGCAGGTTTACTACGGCATGGCCGAGCTCGGCATGATCTACCAGAGCGATCCAGTGAAGCCGTTCACCCAGATGCAGGAGGAAACAGTCGTCGTTGACAATGTGAGCCTCCCGCGCGACATGCTCATTCGCGCAACCGGCGACTGTGATGATCTCACCGTTCTGTACAACACAATCCTGGAATCCGCGGGTGTTCAGACCGCCTTTGTCACCACACCGGGTCACATCTACTCGGCCGTCAACACAGGCGTCTCGGCCCGCCAATACGAGCGCGTCCATCCGGATCGGGACATGACCCTCGTCTACAACGACCAGTTGTGGGCGCTGATTGAGATCACCCTGGTCGGTAGAGAGGATTTCCTCGAAGCCTGGCGGACCGGCATCCAGGAGTACAGGCAATACGATGGTGAGCCGGCAAGGCGCGGGTTCTACATCACCCGCGAGGCCAAGCGGCTGTATGAGCCAATCGTGCTCCAGGATGAACGGATCGATCTGGACTACGGCGACCTTGCCGCCGTCCGGTACGCCTATGAGGAAGACCTCAGCATTCTCGGTGACATTCTGCTCGAACGCTATCGATCGCAGGCTGAGAGCCGAGGCAGGGAGAGTGACCATAATCGGCTTGGGATCATGGCAGCCCAGCTCGGCCGTTATGACGAAGCCGAACGCGCCTTCAACTCGGCAATTGAGAAGAACGCAGACTACACCGCCGCCAGGATCAATCTCGGGTCCATGTACTTCCTGCTCGAGGAGTACGAGCGAGCGTTCGATGTCTTTGAGGCGGCGCGGGAGCGAATAGAGTCGCAACCAAGTCACCGGGCGGAGGAAGAACTCAAGGTGTTGCTCAACCTTTCAAAGACGGCGTACGAGCTGCGCCGCTTCGATGCCGCCGGGAGCTACTACGACAGGGCCGCAGCAATCGATTCAGAGGCCGTTGCGGATTACACCAATCTCGCCGCCGTGGCCGGCGGGTCGGGTGAAGGTCGTGCGGCCGAATCCGAGGAGTGGGGCATCCTGTTCGTGGAGGGCGAGTAGGGGAGCGGATCCTATGGCGACACGAGTGGATTCTCGGTCACGAGTCCGGGGAATCTCGAGAAGTCCCGATCCGCAGTGTTCAGTACGGTGACACCTGAAGCCAGGCAGAAGGAGGCTACACGCGCATCGTGAACTCGCGCCCCGGTGATCTGGCTTCTCGCGATCACGTGCGATCCTCGTGAATCATGGTTCGGATCGTCTCCCAGTTTCCCTCCGACAAGCCCGGTTGAACTCCATCTCCATCGAATGAGCAATCAGGCAGGACATACGAACCGTGGTGTTCACCGGCGAGATAGCTCGCAATCGCCTCTTCCAGGAGCCGGCGCATCGTCGTTCCACCGGATCGCGCGCGCTCACGGAGTTCCTTGAGCAGTCGATGCGAAATCTCGACAGTGGTCTTCATATGGGTAACCGTCAACCCTCGCGCCCAAACAGCTCGTCAAGATCCACGGTGAGTTCCCGCACCACAGTGCCGGCGCTTCACTGCCCCCGCAGCACCTCGTGGATCTTCACCATCGCCAGGGTGTCCAGTTTGCAGTACTCCCGGAGCTGGGCAAGGACGGTTTCTCTCTCGAATCCGAAAGTCGCCTGCGAAGTGGTTCCGGCATC
>DAOWMR010000343.1 GCA_030642995.1 Spirochaetales bacterium | reverse complement strand
CAGATCCACAACGGTTCCCGGAATGCCGGACCCGCCATCATCAGTAGTCGCACGGGTTTGGACTCCCAGTGCCTCAAATCGGTTCCCGAACAGGAGGTCGGCGCCGGTGCGTGCCCCATTCAAGAGCAACACCGTGTTCCGGTTTCGCACCAGTTGCCGGGCAAGGAAGTAGAGGGGAGGGGTCCCGCATCCGCCACCTATCAGCAGGACTCTCTCACCGGCAGGCACAAAAAAAGAGGAGCCAAAGGCTCCTCGAATACCAACGAAATCGCCAACTGCCAGTTGGCTGATCCTCCTCGTAAACGGTCCCACCGCGCGAAGCGTAACGGAGAATGCTCCCTCCTCGACGCTGGAGAGCGAAAACGGCTTCTCGCCCGTCTGGTAGTCGGTGAGCATGACGAACTGCCCGGGCTGAGCATCGATTCGTTCGGCAAATGTGAATGTACTGACCGTTGGGGATTCCCGGGTGATCGACGCTACGGGCGCGGTGATGCGGGCTGCTTTCATGCGCATGAGGAGATCCTGAGACAATCAATCTCTGCTACCGAGTTCCGGCCCGTTCGGTCAAGGAAATCGATGATCTCCTCTCCAACGCGTCTGAAGACCGACGGCCCGCGATGGTAGACGGCCGTGCCAATCCCAACCACGTCGGCGCCTGCCATCATCAGTTCCACCGCATCCTCTCCGGTTGAGACCCCACCCATGCCAATGATCGGCACGTCCACCTCCTTGCGGACTTCATAGATCGACCGCACAGCAATTGGTTTCACCGAAGGTCCTGAAACACCACCGACGAGGTTTGAGAGAACAGGCTTCTGGGCAATGATGTCGATTGCCATGCCGGGACCCAAGGTGTTGATCAATGAGATTGCGTCTGCGCCGGCGTCGACCGCGGCCCGTGCAACTGCAGCTATGTCATCCGTGTTTGGCGACAGTTTCGCTATGACAGGGATGGATGACTCATCCTTCGCCGCGGCTGTCATGGCATGCACAGTCTTGGGAGAGGAGGCTATGGGGCCGCCGAACTCCCGGCCGACATTGGGGCATGAGAGGTTGAGTTCGATGAAGTCAGCCTCACTTCCGGCCACACTGCGGGCGAGGGTCGCGAACTCACTCTCAGTCGTTCCAAATACGCTGACTATCACCGGCGCCGTGCAAACGCGCCGGAACTCCGTGATCTCTTTCAGCCCGTCATCAATGCCGGGGTTGCACAGGCCCATGCAGTTCATGAGACCGCCGTCGAACTCCGCAACTACAGGCCCACGGTGGCCGGCGCGAGGTTCAATCGTGAATGACTTGGTGGTCACCATTCCGGCGCCGGATTCAACCGCGCGTTTCAACGAAGAAAAGCTCATTCCGATCACTCCGGCCGGCAACACCAGCGGCGTGGTCAATCTCTGTCCAAGGAAAGCTGTAGCGAGGCGATCTCCCATTGGAATTCCTTAGGGATTTTTGCGACCATATCACACTGAACGATATCGCTCAAGTGGTATCTGGCATTACCCTGGGCAAGCGCACAGAGATATCCACATGCGTGCCTGCCGCACGACCGGCTTCTGGAGTGTGCGTTTGCCCTGCGCTGCCTCGGGATAGGGCACGGTGGTTAGGCCTGCCTACGTAGCAGACCCAACCAGTGATTCTGCAGGCATGTTCGTGGTGCCTCGCCGGTGCCCTGGGCCACATCTCCGACAGGCCATCATCCGACCGATCGACCGGACAGGGCCTGAAGTGCCCTACGATGACCGGCGGGACGTGGAGGTGCTGGAGTCGGGCTATGTGACACTGATCAAGTAGGGGGCTGGGGGTTGTGTCCTCCCCTCCAGCCTCGGTCCCGTGGTCTCCCGCTGCGCGGCCTTTTCTATGCCCAACTCTCCACGTGTCCGATCACCGACTAGGACAATCACTGTGAAGAGATCGAGGCCTCAGGAGGGAATGATATCCCCTTCAGGAGAACGCGCTGACGGGCCAATATGAGGGGCTGGGCGCCGACCAATGCTGTCTTGACAAAACGGTCGGATGATTGAAGGCCATGGCGGCGGCTGATACGGCGTAATGAACAACTGCTTCTCATAGTTGATCGAAGCATCGCCATCCAACCACGCTGTCACCAGCCAATGCCCCGGCCCATAGGCGTCGCAAAACAGAAGCTGGGAACTCCCCCAACCGCTCCAGGAAAATGCGGGCATCCGCCCGGCGTGCCGGTCGACAGGAGTGAGGTAGCCTGCCGAACTGGGATCGGCCAATACAGGGCTGAAGGCTGCTGCGATTTGGTATTCCGTTCCATAGATGGCATTCTCCACATTGACCCAGATGAACAACACTTCAGTATCGTCCCACCCACCCCACGGCGCCGACGCCATGACGTCGATTACAGGGTCAACAGGAGGCCCGGGCTGGTATCCGTTGTAGGAAAAAACAATGTCTGTGATTTCCGGTGGGTCCGGCTCTGGTGTTTCAAGCAGAAACGGACATCCGGACAACAATGATATCACGAGCATCACCGAAAACAATCGCGCGAGGCCTTTCACGCTGCCACCTCCGTTATCCGTTGCCAGTAGTGTGACGGGGCCACGGCGTTGTGCAAGTAGGAAACGGGGCATTTCGACATGTTCGCTGTGGAGGCTCGAAAACGACCCGCGAGGAGTGTTCAGGATTGATTCGTTGAGAGTTGGTGGTATGATTGCACCATGGTTCTCGCTATCCTTCTCATCACGGCGACCGGATTCGCGCTTGCAATCATCATGGCTATCTGGCAAGTGAAGCGTGCCAGACGGACAGTCACGGTGGAGCTGATCGATCAAGGTGAGCATCTGAAGATCAATGTCCGCAACCGCAGCGGCTCACTTCACGAAATCGACTTTCCCACACTCCACTGCCGTAAATGGGAGGTGCGCGTTCTCTTCACCAACGCGGGAGGGTTTCAGCGCAAGATTCGTGACCGAGGCCTCGCCGAGGCGGCGATCAAGCGGGACCAGGCGGCCAAAGCGCTGAGCGCTCTCGCCGGGAAGACCGACGTGCCAATCTGGCTTGAGATGCGGGTGGACGGCCGCCGCACGGTCAAATCGGCCCGATTGAAGCTCAGCTGAGCAGGGGTCGGGAAAAGGTCCGCGAGGATCGCCGTGGTGAGGTGTTCTCGGGGGAGCCGGTATCCACATTGCCCGGTGTTTGACGCGGGAAACCGGGCCGCCGCGATCGGCGAGCCACACCCTTCCACTTGTCGTGGCGTACCACAGTTGGATCGGAGTATGGGTGATCCTGTCGGAGCACAAGAAAGCCCCGAGTCTCCCCGGGGCATACCGACGTCTCGCGGCACTACAGTCTTGTAGGAGCTACAGCACACCCCGCATGCCGATCATTACCATTCGTTGTCAGTGCCGAGCGTATCATAGTCTTCTGACCAACTGGACGGGGCTCGTGGCGATGCCCGCTGCGTATTGCAGTACCACAGGATGGCCGCGATCCCCAGCACGAGCAGTGCCTTGACCAGAAAGTCAGCAGTGCCCTGTTTCATGCAACCCTCCATGCCCACGCGGTCTCGATCTCCGCCAGCTCCGTCACCGGCCACACAGGAACGTGGGCAACCGACATACACGTCGAGTGCAGGGCCTGCTGCAACCTGCGATACAGGAACGGACTCATTTCGATCTGTACGCACGGTTCAGCGGCGATCGAGTTGTAGACCGCGACCTCGAGGTGGATCGCATTGATCAGCTGCACGAGATTCTCGGTGTCGTTACTCACGGAAGCCCTGAGGCATCGCGGCCTCCAGCGCAGGCCCGCCGGGAT
>DAOWMR010000261.1 GCA_030642995.1 Spirochaetales bacterium | reverse complement strand
GGCTGGGGCTTCAGGATCACGACATCGCGGTGCGTCTTCTCAACGTCCTGACCAAGGACCGTGAGTGAATCAACGTCGCCCGGAAGCCCGGTCAGGAGTCTGCGGCCGATGCTGGCGTACTCGCGACTGGACCGAACGGCGTGCCGAGAATCTGCCATCTCCGCCGCCATGCCCGTCCAGATCTCCAGAAGTTGCCTGGCGAGGATGATCTCTTCAACGGTGTCGGGGGCGAGCGCATCAAACTCGATATTCTGCTTTTTCTCAACGCGGGCATCGCGTGCCTTGAACTTCCAGCTGTTCCGGGCAAGCGCGTACATGTTGTACAGCCACCAGAAGGCCGGCATGATTTCAAGTCGATCTTCGGAGACATTGTTACTCACGAGTGAGAACGGGAGTCGAATGTCGAGCTCCGCCGGAAACGCGCCTTTGGCGATCAGCACGAAAGACGCAAACCGGGAGGAATGCTTCAGGCTGGTGGTGAGGCCCGGCCAGAATCCCCGTCCTGCCTGAATCTCACTGTCATTTGATCGACTATTGTGATTTGAGCCGATCGTGGCCCCTGCTGCAATGTTGCTCTGACCCATGACCAGAGACGCAACGAGAAAGGAGTTGTTGTGGTGCTGCTCGTGGGACGGAAAGATGAGGTTGTTCAGCAACTCGCAGCATGAAACCGTGGAGTTGTCACCCATGTAGGAGTGAATAAGGCGGGCCCCGTACTTCAGCGCACAGTTGCTGCCCAGGACAAATCGCACCGCTTTGGATCCGTAGAAGATCCGGCTCCCTCTCCCGACGATGCCGTTCACAAGCTCAACGCCCTCACCAATCTGGGTCGGTTCATCGGCAGATGAATCAATAGTGAGGTTCTTCAGCTTGTTTGCGCCCTTGATGTAGCAGTGCGATCCGATTTTGGTATCCTTCACAATGCCGCAATTCTTGACAACGGACTGCGCACCTACAGTCCCGTAGTACCCTCGCCGTGAGTCAAATCGAGCTTGCGTGAACGCTGTCAGCGCCGCGAGGAGCGCCCCGTCGTCCCGGTATCTCGTCCAGAGGTAGGCATCGGCCGGGAGCATGCCGGCAAACGGACTGACCGCCCGGGTCCCTGCCTCATTAATGAGATCCATGGTGACCCGAACGGATTCATCCTCCCCGTCCTTGATGATCCCATTGCCGAACTTCGCATGGTTGGTCGTATGCATTTCATCAACGTTGGTGATGATCGAGCGGTCGCCCACGATGCAGTGGGCCAGATAACCGACATTGTGGATTGCCACGTGATCGCCGATATCGCACGAGATGATCTGGCTGTTGGTGATTCCAACCGGAACGCGCAGGTCGTGATGCTCGAGAACCAGGTTCTCAACGGCGCCGATCCGAATGAACCCGCGAAAGGTGGAGTTCAGAATCTGCCCGGGATCAAAGGTGTCGGTGACCTGGATATCATCCCACCGCTCGGCGGTGTTGCCGTTGGCGACGAGAGCTTCCCGCTCATGCTGTTCGAGCGGGCGCCACGCTCTGTCGGAGTGCGAGAACTGCTGATTCCGAATCGTGAACTCGTCGTCGCCGGCCGGAATGAACTCCGCCGGGACAAATTGCCGACCGATAGAACCCGCAGGAAGAATCTTCACCGTATCCATACGGTCATGATCACACAAAAGCGGCTGTGAATCCATGGAGTGAACCGCCCCGGGTTTCCTGGAGGCACAAACCTTTCAGTCAATTGCGAACTCATGCCACAATGTGGGGCAGGTAGAATTCAGAATCTGCCCGGGATCGAACCTGTCGGTGACCCGGATCTCATCCGGGCGTTCGGCACAGTGCCGTTGGCACCGAGGATCTCTCGCTCATTCTGTTCGAGGATTCGCGACTCTGTGTCGGGGTGCGGGCAGCGCTGATTCCGAATTGTGACCTGCTCACCCACCGGGAAGATCTGCTCCCAGAAGAAAATCTATCACCGACCGATGATGAACGCCGTTGAAGTCCCGGGGTTGCAAAGCGTCCATCGTGAGAAGCACTCGCGGGTATCCGTCGTTGATTGAGGTGAAGCCCGAGAGTTCCCGGTCGATGGTCTCCCGCGAATCCAGCCGGTAAGACACCTGAATGTACCAGAGGAGGGATTCGCGCTCAGCGACAAAGTCGATCTCGCGATTGCCGACGATCCCTACCGAGAGGGAGAACCCGCGTCTTCGAAGCTCGAGGTAGACAAGATTCTCCAGCACACCGGAAACATCCGATTCACGATATCCGAGCATGCCGTTTCGTAACCCAACGTCACCGAGGTAGTACTTGCTGTTGACTTCAAACCGGCGCTTACCCTTGATATCATACCGGTCCACTCGATTGAACAGAAAAGCCTCTTCGAGGTGCGCGAGGTAGTTGAGCACCGTGTCCACGCTTGCGCTGCGACGCTGGCTCTTGAGGTAGTCCGCGATGCGCTTGGCCGAGACGAGACTGCCGACGTTGTCCATGCCGAAGAGAGCCACCGCCTGGAACAGGGACACCTGCCGGATCTGATGCCGTGCGATGACGTCACGCAACGCGATGGTACTGAAAATGTCGCGGAGCATTTGATGTACGACGAGGTCACTCATATCAGTGTGAAGGACTCCAGGCAATCCCCCGGTGCGGAGGTAGAGTTCGAATAACCCGCTGTCGCGGAGCTCACTCCCAAAACGCGCGTGGTGGAGTTCCCGGTATTCGGGAAGGGTCAATGGAAACACTTGCAGCGTCAGGTATCGGCCGGCAATTCGGGTGGCCAGATCGCCCGAAAGCAAGGAGGCGTTTGATCCGGAGATAACGACATGCACACCGTCCTCGCCGTTGAGCGATGCCACGGCCCGCTCCCAACCGTCGATTTGCTGAACCTCGTCAACGATAACGTATCGAGGTGAGCTGAGCGGAGCGACAGTCCTGACGTAGCTCACCAGGGAACTGGCCGAAGATATCGATTCGAACTCGAGAGACTCCTTGTCCACGTAGATGACCTGCCCGGAATCACGCAGGTCGTCTGCCAACTGCCGCAGGAGAACACTCTTCCCCACCCGTCGCAAACCCGTAACCACGGTGATTGCCGGTGCGCCGACAAATCGTCTCAATGTGGTGAGGTAGCTTGTACGTCGAATCTCTGTCATCCTTCGAGTATACTCGAAGAATCTCCGCAATTGTTGCAAATTTCGACTATAGTCGTATAATCGACACAATAATCGAGGAGCACACAATGAAACCAGTAGTCATGGGCATACTCGGCGTTGCAGACCACTACCATCTCCGCGTGCGGATTCCAGTCGGCGGGCTGGCCGAAGTGCGAATGAAGGGGGTCGCGTCGCGGAAGATCGAGCGTGCGGAATCGGCGGCTGCGGCGTGGAGGCTCGAGAAAGGATACGGATCGTACGATGAGCTCCTCGCAGACGATGAGATTGAAGCGGTCTACATCCCGCTTCCCAATCACATGCATGGAGAATGGATCAAGAAGTGCGCAGACGCAGGGAAACATGTTCTGTGCGAGAAGCCGCTGGATCTCGACCACGAGCGGGCCGCAGACTCGGTTGCCTACGCGGAGTCCAAAGGTATCTTACTCATGGAGGCGTTCATGTACCGCTTCCATCCACAGTGGATCCGGGCAAAGGAGCTGATTGAGATCGGCGAGATCGGCACTCCCCGATCGATCCACACAGTCTTCAGCTACGATCTCCAGGACCCGGCCAATATCCGGAACATCCGCAAGTACGGCGGTGGGGCGATCCTGGACATCGGGTGCTACGCGGTATCATCGGCACGTTTCCTCCTTGGCCGGGAGCCGAGCCGGGTGGTGAGTCTCCTGGATCGACATCCGGACTTCGACACAGACGTGCTTGTCTCGGGCATTCTCGATTTTGGGGACGCGAGGAACGTTTTCACCGTATCCACGAATAGCGCCCCGCAGCAAACCGTCACGGTGTTTGGCACCGGCGGCTCTCTGACAGTGAACGTCCCCTTCAACGCTTACCCGGACGTTCCCCTCCCGGTCACCGTGGAAACCGGAGTCGGTACCCGGGAAGTGATGTGCGGACCAACCGACCAGTACGCAGAGATGTTCAAAGCGTTCGCACTCGCGGTGCGGAACGGCGGGCCCGCGCCCACCCCGCCGTCCGACGCGCTGGCAAATATGAAGGTGCTGGACGCGCTGTTCCGCTCCGCCGAGAGCAACGGCTGGGAAACGGTGTAGCGACCGAGAAGTGGTCGGGCCGTGAGTGCGATCTCAGAGGTGAGCCGTGTTTGCCAGTATCAGAATTTCACGCAGAGCCCGCAGAGGCCGTTGTTCGTATTCAATGCTTTCACCACGAAGGACACGAAGGGGGTTAGGAGGGAACAGACTGATTCCTCTCCTGCATTCCCCATTCCCCGCTCTGGTCCCTGCTCTGCGTGCTCTGCAAACTCTCTGTGTGAACTCCTCATCATTCACATGTGACTTGTTCTCAGCACAATCAATTGGTATACTTACTGTACCAATTTGGAGCTACATGCAGAGCGAGCGTCTGGACAACACGGTAATGCGTGAAATCATCGCCATGATCGCATCGGGGGCCTTCGGCCGAGGTCGCCGGCTACCAGCCGAGCGGGAGTTGTGCCGGCTGATGGACGTCAGCCGGGGCACGCTCCGCAAGGCCCTGGCGAACCTGGCCGGCCTGGGTGTGGTCTCCATCAAGCCGAATTCCGGGGTCTACGTGGAGAGCATCTCCGGTGCGGAGCTGCCGCGTGGGATTCTGCCGCCAGATTTCGGGGCTGTTGACCTGGC
>DAOWMR010000091.1 GCA_030642995.1 Spirochaetales bacterium | reverse complement strand
GTTTCGTTCTCGTTCGATTGGTCGGGCGCTACTCGTTGTCGCGCTGCTGTTCGCTGTCGGCGCCGTTGGTTTCTCGCAGGAGAGCACCGGGTGGTGGGGCAGTTACTACATGCCCGGAAACACCGCGTTCTCGGCTGACGTCGGGCTGGGCTTCAACAATGGAATTGCATTGGATCTTTCCCCGGGGGCTGAGGTGATCGTCACTAAGTTCCGACCGGGTGATCTGTTCGCCATTGACCTCGGAGTGGGTGCGAAAGGCTTGGTGAGCTTCTGGAGATCATCGGCCACTCAGACTCACGGATACGTTGCGTTCGGCGGAGGGCCCTTCGTGGGCGGGCATTTCGGGTTTCGGGGTCTGGACTTCTCGTTCTCCGAGTATCTTGAGCGATTGGACGTCTTCACCGCGATTGGCCTCAATTACCTGGTCTACGGACCCACCGGGGACTGGGCGGGCTACACGCAGCCGTCCAGTGGACTCAAGTTTGCGACGTACGGCGGCTTCAACTACTTCCTGACCGACAACCTCGCGGTTTCGCTCACCGGCGCCTATTTGCAGGACTGGAGTAGTACGATCGTCGGTGTCACGCTGAAGTTGGGACCCAAGGAACCGCTGGGCGAGGCCCCGGAGTTCGGATCGCTGAGCGGCAACATAGCCTATCTCCAGTTTTCCGCTCTCTACTGGATGATCCTCGGATTTGGCGGATATGTCGCGGATGACGAGAGCTTCGCCGAAGGAGACGGAATCCGGTGGTGGATGAGCTTTCCGGAAGACGACGACACCAATGAGATTGAGTACACCCGGGCTCTGTTGCGGATCAACAGTGACGGCTCCAGATGGTGGCGGGCGGAGTTCGAGTCGGAGGATGAGTCAGAGGGTGAGTTGAGCGAGTTCGAATACCTCGTTGACAAGAGCGGGGGGCTTGTGATGCTCCGTTACAAGGATTTCAATACCAATGAGGTCGTGTCCTATGAGCCGAGCGATCCCGATGGATGGTGGGGCGGATATCAGGGATCCGTGAAGGACCGCGAAGACCTTGACGCGCTGTCTGAAGGCACGGAGCGTGTACGGGTTCCTGCCGGAACGTTCACCGCTGAGAAAGTCATTGCCGGGGAACCGCCCTATCAGTATACGTGGTGGTATACCGACGAGGTGCCCGGGTTGCTGGTAAAGCTCGAAGGGTACGAAGAAGACACTCTCATTGTTGAAGGTGAGCTGCGCGATATTCTCAGCGGCGTCACCTCACCCTGGGAGGTGCCCTGGTAGACGGTCGTTAGTGCGGCGGTCCGTTAGTGGACCGCCACAGCAGCCGTCGTCAATCACGTAGTTGATCGCGTAATCTGGTGCTGGATCGTCAAGGTCCCACGTGTAGACGCCGGTGTTTGCCCCGCTCACTCGCCGGCGTCTTCGGGTTTGCTTTCCTCAATGACCTTGAACTTGCGCACTATCGCAGTGGTCTGCGGCTCTCCGTCCTTGAACTCTTCAATGAGGGCCACCGTCTGGAATGGAATCATCAGGTGATCGGCCTTGCCGAACATTCTGCGGACATCGTCCTCGGACGGATCAATAATCAGCTTCTTTGTCTCGGGAAACACGAGATCGGTAATGGAAACGAAGTAGGGGTGGGTGAGATCCAGATTCCTTGCCCTGAGAACGAGGTCTTTATCTTTCCACTTGAAGTGTACTCGGTAGATGGACACAGTTCCTCATAATATGGTGCGCTTGCGGCTGGCAATCAAGACTCCGCCGGCACGAGGACGATTTGAATGTCGCAGACGTTTGTGTTGGTTGGGCCGGTCTTGAAGAGATGGCCAATACTGTCAAAGAACCGATACGAGTCATTGCGGCGGAGGTACTCGCGAGGGTGAATGGCCTTGGCGTCGGCGAGTTGAAGGATCTCGAGCGATGCAAACGCGCCGGCGGCATCGGTTGGCCCGTCGCTTCCGTCCGTGGAGGCACAGAGCACCGACACATCACGCAGCGTCTCAGGGGCCGCTGCCATTTCCTCCAGGATGGCCAGGGCCATCTCCTGGTTACGGCCACCGAGCCCATCCCCTCGCAGGGTGACGGTGGTCTCGCCGCCGAACAGCAGGCACGCCGGCGTGCGCAACGGGGTTTCATGCCGACGCACCTCCCCGGCAACGGCAGTGATGAAGTTTGCGGCATTGCAAGCCTCGCCGACAAGCTGAGAGGTGATAATTGCGGCATTGTACCCGAGAGCCTCCGCCGTATTCTCGGCAGCGAGGAGGGCCTGGTAGTTTGTTCCAACCAGCACGTTCTGGACGGGCTTGAACACCGGATCGCCGGGTTTCGGCGTCTCTTCCAGGAGTCCTTCTGCGCCCGCAGTCAGGATGCGCATGACCGGCTTGGGGAGCTTCCGGGCGATCCCATACGATTCCACATGACCGAGAGCGGTGGCATAGGTGGTCGGGTCGGCAACGGTCAGGCCCGACGCTATGGCATCCAGCTGGTCTCCGACCACGTCTGAAAG
This sequence comes from Spirochaetales bacterium, assembly GCA_030642995.1. Lineage (GTDB taxonomy): Bacteria > Spirochaetota > Spirochaetia > DSM-27196 > SLST01 > JAHOYX01. The sequence continues at coordinate 6,531 of DAOWMR010000091.1, read as the reverse complement.
GATGAGGCTGATTGAGTGGGCCGGATAGAGAGCCTTGGCGAGCCGTCCTCCCTTTATGCCCGACAGGTGTTTGCGCACAGCGTTGATCTCACCGATAGCCACGCCGCTCGCCAACAGGACGCTGGTTGTGCGTTGCATGTCCTCGAGCGTGATCTCCACAGGTTTGCCGTCAATAGAGCATTGGCGAGGTGACTCGAGGAGCGCCGAGCCCCCGCCGGAGACGACGATCATAAAGAGCGTTTTTTCTGTGCCGCGCTCGGCCTCAGCGAGAATCCGCTCTCCGGCCGCCACACTGCGGTGGTCCGGGATCGGGTGGGATGCCTCAAGCAGCTCGACGTTCGTGAGCGTATCCAGATGTCCGGCCTTGACTACCACCGTGCCGCGAGTAATGCGGTCACCGAGGATATCTTCCAGCGCCCGTGCCATCGGGGCGCCTGCCTTACCCGCACCGAGAATCACAACCTCTTCGAAGGTGTCAAGATCGATGTCCTCATGAACCGTTTCGGTATCGATGCTCAGTTCCGAACCTTCCAGCGACACTTGCGATTGGATCATCGCGTAGGGGTCCACCCGGTCTACGGCTGCCTGGAAGATCCGGCTCAGGTGGTTCTGCATCATTGCATTCATTGGATTAGCATAGCAGTTTGACGGAGTGAAGAAAACGGCCGATCTCGGTCCGCTATCTCAGCCTGAGATCTACAACATTCTCCATGTGGAAGGTCTGCGGAAACATATCGACCGGCTGGATCCGCTCAATCCGGTACTGTTCGGTGAGCACCGTCAGATCACGCGCCTGCGTTGACGGTTTACAGCTCACATAGATGATCTGCCGCGGGGCAAGCTTGAGCAGCATCTCGAGTACTTTCGGGTGGAGACCGGCTCGCGGCGGGTCCAGGATGACGATGTCGGGCTTGGGAATGACTGGTCCGGATGCGTGCTGGGCACCGAGGATCTCTCCGCCGGCAGTCGCCAGGATTTCCCGGACGTCGCCCGCGTAGAATCGGGCGTTGCCGATATCGTTGAGACGGCTGTTCTCCACCGCACGGTCCACCGCTTCAGGGATCGATTCAATCCCGACAACCGACCCGACGAGATCGGCAACGAAGAGACCAATGCTGCCGATTCCGCAGTAGAGGTCCAACAGGGTCTCCTTCCCTCCGGCCTCAATCCACTCCCTGACGATTCCGTAGAGACGCTCGGCCTGGCGGGAGTTGGTTTGGTAGAAGCTCTTGGGATGGATGTCGAATTGGAGATGGCCGCATCGTTCAGTGATTGTCTCGTCACCGAACGCATGGATGGCCGGGTGTGGCGACATGTCGTCATTACGCGTGAGGTTGATGAGATAGAACCCGGACGTGATTGACGGGACTCGCTCCTTCAGGGCGGAGAGGAAGGCAACCGCCAGGTCGTGCCGCTCTTCTCCAATCACGAGGATCACCATCACGCCGCCGAGTCCACTCGTTCTGACAACGAGATTTCGCAACAGCCCGGTGTGCTCCACCGGGTCATGAAACGAGTAGTCTCCGGCAAGTGCGATCTCCCGGGCCGCCGTTCTGATGGCGTTGGAGGGATCGGCCTGCAGATAGCAGTGTTCCACCTCCAGCACACGATCAAACCGACCCTTGACGTGAAACCCGAGTGCGCGGCGGTCGGCTATCGTCCGGCCGGAATCCACTTCACTCTGCGTGATCCAGCGGACCGGCGCAAACGAGAAATCCAGCCGGTTTCGGTAGTAGATGGCTTCTTCGCACCCGATGATGGGCAGGGGTACCGGTTCTTCGATTCCACCGATCTGGCGAAGGACATCCGCGACGAATCTTTCTTTGTAGCGGAGTTGCCCTTCATAGGGCAGGTACTGCCAGGTGCACCCGCCGCAGTCGGCGAAGTGGGAGCAAAATGGCTCGCGCCGATCATCCGAATGCGTGTGCCAGGCCGTCACCTTGGCGAATGAGTGGCTGCGCTTCTTCCGCGTGATTGCAACGTCCACAACCTCTCCCGGAAGGACTCCCTCAACAAATACGACTTTACCCTCCGGCTTGATGATGCCGTGACCGCCGTCCTCGATGTCCTCGATTGTCTGTTCGGTGTAGGTGCGTTGCTCTTTCACGTGACGGCGATTGTAGCCGGATTGTGCGCCCGCGAATAGTCGCGGCTGACAACACGGAACAGCGCCGGGTATAGTGTGCCTATGTCGTACTGGATTCGCATCGTGGCGGCCGGGGCACGGCTACGGCAATCGGCGTCTTCATTTACCTCGTGGGGGTGGGCATCGCGGCCGGTCAATTCCCGTACCTCGTTTTCATTTCTCTCTTGGTCGGCGCGGGTATCATCTATCTCGTGAGCAGATCCGGTGAACGCCACGGCGCTGTTCGCCTTCCTCGCCATGGCAATCATGTCGGTTGCCGAGCTTGGATTCTCAGCTCCCGGTACCATAGCGCTCATCATGTCCTCGTATTGCTTCATCCATGCCGTGTTTCGTGGCCGCGGTCTGGGCCTCTATGTCCTCCCCGATCGGACCAACTTCCTCGGTTGGCGGGTGATCGCTCGACCGGTAGCGCTGCTTTTCGTGCCGCTTCACCTGGTGTTGCCCCATCCCTACTTCCTGGGCCTCCTCTCCGTTCTTGCGGGTGCGGCGCTGGTGCTGGACGCGTATCGGATAGCAACCCGTCGGGTGATGTCGCGGGTCTATAAGAAGAAGGAGAGCAGGCAACTCTCCTCCATCATGCTGTTCCTCGTCTCGACCCTGCTGCTGTTCGTGCTCTTCCCGCCGACCACGGCCTACATCGCCCTGGGGTTTCTCTCCATTGATGACCTGTCGGGCAAGCTCGTGGGCCTGCGGTCTAGCCCGCATGAGTTGCTTGCCGGTCGAACGTTGGAGGGGAGCGTGGGATTCCTCGTTGGAGCGACCCTGGTCGGCTACGGCTTCGCCCGGGCGTTCGGAGATCCGGGGCTTCTCGTGGTGCTCGGCGGTGCCGCGGGGGCGGCCATCATCGAACTCCTCACCATGGGACTCGATGACAATCTCACGGTAGGTCTGGGCTCAGCCGGGCTGGTCACGCTCCTGCTTCTCATCTAGCTCGAGCGCAGGGGCTATTGCGGATTCAGGATCGATCCGACCCTTGCTGATACCTGTAAGAAGCGCGATCTCTGCAGCCCAGAGTTCGGGACGAGGCGTTTCAAGGATGAACGGCACGTCAGGTATGTTCACGTCCGTAACGAAACGCGCAAGCGCAGGGAGACCAAGCTCACCAATGCCGATGCTCTCATGCCGATCATGCCGGCTGTCGAATTCGGACCGCGAGTCGTTGAGATGGATACCCATCAGGCGGTCCATCCCGACGATGTCCGAGAACTGCGTCATGGTATTCTCGTAACCTTTCGCCGTTCGGAGCTCGTAGCCGGCGGAGAAGATGTGACAGGTATCAATACACACGCCGATCCTCGGTGATTCTTCCGCTGCGCGGATGATCCGGGCGAGGTGCTCGAACTGATACCCCACATGGGCGCCCTGACCGGCTGTCGTCTCGAGCACGAGCATGGCCGTCGTCGTTTGTTCCAGGACGGAGACCATGGCTGTGGCGATCAGATCCATTGACTGAGCCTCAGTGATTTCGCCGAGGCCGCTCCCGGGGTGGAAGTTCAGAAGGGTGAGGCCGAGCGTCTCGACGCGCCGCGCTTCGTCAAGCAGCGCACCCACTGATCGGGCACGCTTCTCGTCATCGGGGTTCCCGAGATTGATGAGGTAGCTTGCGTGGACGAGGACATTCTCCGGCGCGACATCTGCAGTCCGAAGGCCGTCGCGGAACTGGCCCGCTTCTTCCGCGCCAAGGTCCCTGGTTTCCCATCGGCGTTGGTTCCTGGTGAACATGCCCAGCGCGGTAGCCCCGATGTCCGTTGCTCGTGTCGGCGCATTCTGCACTCCGCCCGCAATGCTGACGTGCGCGCCGATGTGCCGCTTCACGCCTCGCCCTTCGGCCCATGCCCACCACCTCGCGCATGGAACTCCCGCTCGAGCGCGTCGGCCCGGCCAATTGATTTGCGGAGCCACTGCAGCAGGAGTTCGTCGCTTTCGTCGGGTGAGATGTGGTAGGCAATCCCGCTCGAACGGAGCCGGCCCGAGAGTGTGTGAAGAATGATGGCGGCGGATACCGAGATATTGAAGCTCTCAACGAAACCAACCATCGGGATGACCAGGTGTTCGTCGGCAAGATTGAGCGCGGCCTCGCTCAACCCGTCGGGCTCGTTGCCGAAGAGGAGCGCAACCGGACCGGCGCCCACCTCAAAGTCGTCGAGTGAGCGTTGGTCGGTATGGGGTGTGGTTGCCACGATCCGATAGCCGGCGGACCGAAGCCCATCAATGGCGGCGGGAGTGTTGTTCGGTTCCCCGTTGTAGCGGTGAAGGGTCAGCCATTGTGCCGTCCCCAGTTCAACCCCCGGGTTCACCCGGTACGCGTTCCGGTTCTCGACAATGTGAACGTCCTGGATGCCGAAGCAGTCACAGGTTCGCAGGACCGCGCTCGCATTGTGGGGCTGGTAGATGTCCTCAATGACCACCGAGAGATAGCGCGTTCGTTCGGCGAGCACTCGACGCATCGTCGCGATACGTTCCGGCATCACGAGTCCTGAGAGGTAGTGGATGAGCTCCCGATCACTCATTCTGATTCCTGCCTCAGTGTCATCTCGTAGGCCCGACACTCGCCACGACCGATTCGGGGTATGTGAAATCCGTCGCGGGCAATGGCAGGGTTGGCAGGCGTTACGTCCGGCACCGTGCTGAACACGCACGTCACGCCGGCAAGCGCAGCCCCAGCCACCGCACCGATTGCCGGCACTTTGACGTTGATGGCGGGAGCGACCGTGTCGCAGTTTGCGACGAACATCCTGAAAGCCGGGGCGGCCGTGTTGTCGCGACCGGCGGGGTAGGGTAAGGCCCACGCGATCACTTTGCGGCCGGCCGTTGCATCAGGAGGGAGGAGCCAGATCGGTTCGCGGTTCCCGAGCTCCGGCAACAGCGTTTCCGCGAACCGGTGAATGCGCTGCAGACGCCCGAAGAGCGGCTCGTTGGTCCCAAATCGATATGGTCCTGCAGTTGCGTATTTGCCCGACCGGACCTGGAAGACATAGAGTTTGCTGTAGAACTCGTTTGGCGCCGGAGTCGGATGCGGATCTCTCGTTTCGAATCCCAATGCCGTGTAGCTCGGGATGTGGGGGAGGAACAACGCGCAGAAGAGCCGCAGTTCGTTGCCGGCCAGGTAGAACGAATCGAACCGAGGATCGTCCTTGTCGGCGGTCATGAGGGTGAAACTCGGCGTCACGTTCCGGGTTTGCGCGATATCCAGATACTGGCGCAATCGTTGCGTGAACTCGTCGGTTGCCACCGCCACCGATTGCAGGTCTCCCAACGTGACGTCCGCCTCGCTCGCCTCAAGGTGATCAACCTCGTTCCCGTAGCCCATGACGCCGGGAGGAGCAAGGAAGGTTTCCGCGAAGTACGCAAAGGATGGTAATCGATCCTGGATGCGGAGTTTAACTGCTCCGAGCAGATCGTAGTGGTCGGGAATGTCCGCCGGCACTCCGTCCGGCCGCATCTGCACGTGGGACATGTCGCCCCGCATGAAATCAAAACCGAACTGCTCCTGAATCGATGCATAGTGCGAGGTGACATACTCCCACGCTGCCACGCGTGGGCGGCCAAAATCGATTTGCCAATCCTGATTGTCGTCCAACCGTTCGTACAACTTGTAGCGGGCGAGCGGTCCGAAGACCCGGGACATGGACTCCGGTTTTGTTATGCGATAGTCAAGCCAGACATCGCCCGAGCTGTCCACGGTCCGAGTGGTAGGGTCAACCTCAATTCCCCGGTATGGCGGCGCCATCGTGGCCGGGACCGGCTCGAACCCTTGAGCATGCACGAACCGAACCAGCGCGCCCCGGCGTTCGTTCCGTTCGACGTGGTCATCCGGCGGGCCAAACAGCATCCGGCAGCGTGCGTCTTCAGGCGTCGCGTCCGAAAAGAAGCGGTCGCGGTCCGGTAACTGGGCGGTGACGGGTTGTGCCAGTCCGTTTTGGACAACGAACCGATAGACGAGATCTTCCACCTCCTCATGAAGATCCGCGCGGTGGTCGACAATCCGGACCTCATCGCGTCGGAGCCACTCGAACAACGACGGCTGGGCCAGAACGATCTGAGAGAATCGGTCGGTGTGCGGGATGACATCCATGCCGACCGCCCGATTGCAGACGTGCAGGACATTGATGGTGGCCTTGAGTTGGCGCGCGGCCGTGTTGAGGTGTGGGTAGAGCGACAACAGCTCATGGTCGATGAACTCTTCGTTGATTTGCCAACTCGCCATGCCGTAGAGACTCCCCACCACCCCCGGTTCCCACACCGGCAGGAGGTGAACGGCGTTCACCGAGCGTGGAAGGGTGAGGCAGTAGTGAACCACCCGCCAGAACGCGCCGAGGGTCCGGGCATTGATGCCCACGACATTCGCGTTGCGAATCCAGGCCGGATTCGGTTCCGTTGCCGGC
>DAOWMR010000264.1 GCA_030642995.1 Spirochaetales bacterium | reverse complement strand
TGGGGTTACTATCGCGCGAATATGCTCTCCTACGCATCCCAGGGAATCATCGCGATCTTCCCGGACTATCTCGGTTTCAACGACCCCGATCGCCCGCAACGCTACTTCAGCGCCGCTGCCGAGGGCCACCTGATGCTGGACAGCCTCCGCGCCGCGCGGGCGGTAGTGAACTCGGCCGAATCTCGCCGCCGATCGAGAGTTCAGCCCTCCGCAGGCAATGTCACCGCCGGCTATTCCCAGGGCGGACACGCAGCCCTCGCCGCGGCGGACATGGTCGCCGACTACGCCCCGGAGCTTCAGTTAGATGGCGCCATCGGATTTGGATCAACCAACAGTGTTGAGACGCTCATGCGCACGGCGGCCTACTACGGTCCCGAGATCATCTACACCTATCTGCAGATCTACGGTGAGAAGCGCGTGAAGGTGGAGGAGTTGCTCCTGCCGCGGTGGATTCCCACTCTCGAGGAGGACGTTCTGCGCATGTGCGTGAATGATTTCCAATACTTCTATCCCTTTGGGGGCGAGGCGCTCTACACCGAACGATTTCACACGGCTCTTCAAGGACGCCGCGTAGCCAAAGAGTTCCCCGAGTTCGCGTTGATCCTGGATGAGAATGAGACGGGCTTGAGTGGGCACGGAATCCCCGTGCTTCTCGTGGAAGGGGTCCAGGATATCATCATTACTCCGCCGAACCAGCGTGAGTATGCAGACCAGTTGCGGGAGAGCGGCAGCGCCGTGGATCTCGTGGAGTTGGACGGAGTGCGTCACCGGCACAGCCGCCCTGCCGGCTTTCAGATCTCAGTTGATTTCATTCGTCGGGTGGTCGGACAGTAGGCCATCGGTCGTCCCGGACCATGATTACGTTGTCGCGGGTACATCGATTTCTTACCTTATGAGTCATAAAGTTCACAAGGAGGAGTCATGAACAGCGATGCTGTACGGTCTCTCAAACAGATAATCAAGGAACTTCACTCAGACCCGAATGCGGATCGGGACGAACTGTCCAAACGATTCGCAACGGTGGCAAAACAGGTCTCATCCGTTGAAATTGCCCAGGCCGAGCAGGAAGCGATCGAAGAGGGAATACCTCCGGAGAGCATCCAGAAACTGTGTGATGTTCATCTGGACATGTTCGTGGACGACGCGCGCGAACGGCGCACGAAACTCGCCCCTGGTCACCCGATCTCCATCATGTACGATGAGCACGACACGTTGCTGGGTGGGTTGCGGAACGCCCGGACGATCATGCTCCCCTCAGACGGCCCGGCGCCGTCTCCTGCCGAGGCCATGCAAGCCATCACGACCGTGATACCCATTCTGGAAGGTGCGGAACAAAACTTCGTGAAGCAGGAGAATGCGTTCTTCCCGGTAGTTGAGAAGCACGGTGTCACGCAGCCGCCGGCCATCATGTGGAGCGAGCACGACGCTTTGCGCGGACTGTTCAAAGCGCTTGCGAACATGGGGCGGGGTGACCAGTCCCAAGCCGGTCAGCTACTCTTGCAGGCAGAGGAACTCATGGCCGGACACGTCCACAAGGAGGAGACTATCCTCTTCGATATGTCGCTCAAGCTGTTCTCTGACGAAGAATGGGCCGCAATCCGTCGTGACTTTGATGATCTTGGCTATCTCCACAGCAGCGTAGCGGAGTACGAGAGCGCGAAGGACGCCGACACCTCCACCGACGGGGCGAGCACCGCCGCCGGCAAGATCAACCTGCTGTCCGGCTCACTCGACATTGACCAGGTGATTGCGATGCTCAACACCCTCCCGGTTGACATCACCTATGTTGATGCCGAGGACAAGGTCGCCTACTTCAGCGAGTCGTCGGAGAGGATCTTCCCCCGGGCACGGTCGGTAGTAGGACGTTCGGTCCAGAACTGCCATCCGCCGAAGAGCGTCCACGTCGTGCAGGAGATCCTCGACAGCTTCCGTGCCGGGACACGGGACAGCGAGGAATTTTACCTCCACCTCGGCGAGCGGTACGTCTACATCAGGTACTTTGCGATGCGGGACGAGGCCGGCGCCTACACGGGCTGCCTCGAGGTCAGTCAGGACATCGCACCGATTCAGAAGATTGACGGCGAGAAGCGGATCGTGTAGTCGATTGACCGGCGCACGCGGCGGTGCCACGACCCCGCTATCCGTTGTCCCGGGCCGGAATCGCTGTCAGGACAGGTGTTTGGTGAAGATTGACAGGCCCCTTAGTCCGAGAGCGGTCACCAGGGTCACAATCGTGCCGCTGATCATGACACCCAGAACCACGGCCAGCATGGTCTTGCGTCGACTCAGGCCGAGTATCCACGACCCCAGGACACCAGTCCATGCCCCGGTGATGGGCAGAGGAATGCCAACGAACAGGGCGACCCCGAGGTAGCCGTATTTCTCAATCTTGTCGTGGACCTTGCGGCGCGCCCGTTCCACCAACCGATCGAACAGACCGGCGTAGAAGCCCCAGCGATAGAGAATCTGGTGGGCTGTCGCCAGAAAGGCATAGGCCACAGGTCCCACAAGTGCATTGATGGTAACGCACCATAGCCACGCCTGCCACCACGGCCAGCCCGAGGCCAGGGCAAGGGGAATCGCTCCCCGCAGTTCAGAAATCGGCATGAGGGACCAGAAGGCGGTCCAGAAATACACACTGTCCATAGTCGTCTGCTGAGGATGGTGGTTTCCATCCCTTTTGGCAAGGCATTCTCCACACCGTCGTAACCCGTTTCCGCCGCCGGCTCGCGCTTCCGATATCGGTCGTAGAAAGCTTCGATGCGGACGCTTGCGAGGTTACGGCGACTGCACGCCGCCCACGTAGAGTTCCGGGCGTCGGTCCTCAAGGAGTGAATTGAACGAGTTGAGGACCTTGTTGTCTGCCGCAGAGGGGTCAATCTGGATACTCCGAACTGCGGATTCCGAGTCATCAAAGGTCAGCAGGTACTCGCCATCGGGAGCGACGACCTGGGATCCACCGGTGAAAAGCAGATCATCGGAAAGGGCATTGGTTTCTCGACCCACGCGGTTGGCCGTCGCAATGAAAACACGGTTTTCCACTGATCGGGCGAACATGGCGCGTTGGCAGTAGGGAAGCACCAGGTTTGCGGGATGCAGGATCACCTGGGCGCCGAGGAGTGCCAGTGAGCGCGCCGCCTCGGGGTAGATCCAGTCATAACAAATCATCATCCCGAATCGTGCGCCCAGGTATTGCACGACCGAGAATCCGGAGTTCCCCGGAGTGAAGAACTGCCTTTCCCGGTAGAAGAGGTGGGTCTTCCGGTAGTTGGCCAGGAGTTTTCCGTTGCCGATGAAGAATGCGGAGTTGTAGATTGCGCCATCGGCGGTTGCTTCAGCGTAGCCGCCGCACAGCGCGATCTCTCGTTCTTCCGTGAGCCGCATCAGCCGGCCGGAGTACGGGTTGTCCTGATGCAGGGCCCAACCATGAACCTCCTCCGGAGACGAGAACGCGTATCCGCTCAAACAGAGCTCCGGAAAGAGGTAGATATCGGCCGCAATGCGTCCGGTCAGATTCACAACCTGTTCAAAATTGGCCTCAACGTCCAGCAGTTTCGGTGCTGTCTGTGCAATTGCGATGGTGAGCATGTGATAAGAATAGCACGAGAAGCGGTTGACCAGTCGAGAGCATAGCTTCAGGCTTGTGGCCATGAAGATCACTCGACTGTACACCAACAGCAACGGGGACTCTCTTTTTGAGGTGTATGACCTACCGCTATACGACCGCGGAGAGATTGGCCGTCTCAGTGAGAGAATGAGCGCCTCGGCTGTCCTTTTCCGCGAAACCGGTGGCGACTACAACTACGACTTCCACAACGCGCCCGAGCGTCAGTTCATCATCATGCTGGACGGCGTCACAGAAATTGAGACAAGCCTGGGAGAGCGACGTCAGTTCTCGGCCGGGGACATTCTGCTGGTTGAGGACACAACGGGGAAGGGTCACCGCTCGCGTAGCGTGGACGGGCAACTCAGGCGCTCGGTGTTTGTGCCGATAGGGGATGGCCCGGTCGTGGGAGATGAGCGATAACCCGCCGGCGGTATCCGTACGCGTTGCAGTGGCCATGGAGTTTGCCTTCGGCAAACTCCGGGCCCAATAGAAAAGGCCGATCTTGCGACCGGTGTCGGTTGCGGGCCCAGCAGAACGGCCAAGCTCCCTACGGTCGCGTGGCCCGGAGAATGCCGGGAGGCGTTCTCCAGTGGAGTATTACCCTCGCAGGCTCAAGTCCTGCCTTCCGTAAGCGTTGCAGTGGCCATGGAGTTTGCCTTCGGCAAACTCCGGGCCCAAACAAAAAGCCGCCTTATGGCGGCTCTTTGTTTGGGCCCAGCAGGACTTGAACCTGCGACCAACGGATTATGAGTCCGTCGCTCTAACCAACTGAGCTATGGGCCCTCAATTGACAAGAGTATACAGTGCAAAAACGGCGGGCGGCAGTCAAGATACTCCGGCGCCATCGTAGTGTTTTTCCCAGCCGGATCGCATCTCATAGAACTGATATTTGACGGTTCCTTCGCTCCGGTCAAGTCGAGCGGCCTGAGTACAGCCATATATCAGATTGCACGACCACCGTGCAGTTCCTATAGATTGCTTGCCGCCGCCGCTCCCATTGTGCCGTCTTCACCCGAGTTCCCGAGGGAGAACCCACCAGTGCCGCCCGAGCCGCCTTGTCCGGGGCCAAGAGTGTTGAGGGTGGTCCATGGGGAGGTGTCAACACCGCCCGCGTTGTACCAGCAATTCCCGGCGAACGGTCTTGGGCCCGAGGTTG
>DAOWMR010000378.1 GCA_030642995.1 Spirochaetales bacterium | reverse complement strand
TCGAGATCTATGGAGACCAAACTGCCGTCTATCGCGATATTCTTCACGAACCCCAGGCTGACGATGTCCTTATTGAGATCAGGGTCAATGATCTGGGAGAGAGCTTTGTTGATCGTGTCGTTGTCCATTTCTGCTTCATACCTCTCCGAAAACCTATGCATCCGCAGAGCTTCGGTCAATGGGCGGTGCCAGTGCCTTGACGGGGCACTCAACGTGCCGTAGTTTCGCTGATGATGGAGCTCATTCACGCCCAAAAGATTATTACCATGAATCCTGACCGTCCCTCCGCGGAATCACTGGTCGTAGACGGCGGGCGGATCGTGTTTGTCGGGTCGATTTCCGAGGCCGACGAACGGTACGGCAGGCGTGCCGACTTGCACCGGACCGACCTTGGCGCGGCGGTTGTGATTCCTGGCTTCAACGACAACCATCTCCATGCGCTATCCATGGGACAGTTCTTCGCGTCGCCTCGGATAGCCGGAATGGACGGGCCGGCCATCGTTTCGTTTCTGCGGGATGCCTGGAAGAATGAGGCGGCGGGGGAACTGCTGGTCGCTCGCGGCTGGGACTATCCCGAGTGCCCGAACCCACAGAAGGTTCTGCTGGACACCGCCTTCCCCGAGAATCCAGTCGCTCTCATTCAGTATTCCGGTCACGGTGCGTGGTTGAACAGCCGCGCTCTGGCGCTTTTCAGGATTACTACAAGCACGCCGGATCCCGAAGGTGGCCGTATCGGGCGAGAGGCCGACGGTCGGCCGACGGGGCTTCTCACGGATGATGCGGTGCGACCGATTCATCACCGACGTTTCAGGCAGGCGCTCTCCTCCTATGAGAGTGCGGCTGGACACCTGTCGGAGGCGTTACGCCGTTTTGCCGAGGTTGGTATCACGAGCGCTCAGGACAACACCTGGCTCCCGAGGGCGGTGGGATACTACCGGAAATTTCGGAAGGAGCACTTGCTCACCTGCCGGCTGAGCTGCTGGTCATATGGCGAGGCGTGGTATAGCGATCCGCTTTTCAGCCTGCGGCGATTTGATTCGGAGTGGGTGACGCGCGGTCCGGTGAAGCTCTTTCTGGACGGGGCATTTTCTACGCGGACCGCCTGGCTTGTGGATCCGTATCCTGCGCCAGGCTTGAGCGGCGCAGAGCGCCGCGGTACGGCGACGCACACGCAGGAGTGGGTGAACGCAGTTGTCGCTCGTCACTCCGGCCGGGGGCGCCAGATAGCGGCTCATGCCATCGGAGACGGTGCGGCGCGGTCGTTCACCGACGCAGTCGAAGCGGCGGCAGCCCGGAACGCGCGCGTTCGAAATCTCCGCATTCGGATTGAACACGGTCAGCTTGTTCATCCGGGAGAGATTGAACGGCTCGCAGATCTTGGTATGCTCGTTGCCGCGCAGCCCCACGCTGCGGTGAATCCGGAGAAGGACCTTGCAATTCTCGGGGAAGAACGGTTCCTGCGTGCCTATCCGTATCGATCATTGCTGGACGCGGGTGTTCCGGTCTCTTTTGGTTCAGATGTGCCGGGGGAGGAAACCTATAGTCCGCTCTATGGGATGCAGCTTGCAGTCAACAGAGACGGCCCTGAGGCGATTTCTGCGGAAGAGGCCCTTCATGCCTACACGACGGGAAGCGCATATGCGCAGTTTGCCGAGAACGAGAAAGGGATGCTTGCCGAGGGGATGGCAGCCGATATTGCGGTTCTTGACAACGATCCGTTGTGCGTGGCACCGAAGGAGATCTCCGAGATCACCATCCTGAAAACAATTGTCAACGGTCGATTAGTCTATGACGCTGCGCGTGGCTATATACCCGGTGGCAGCGCCATCTCAGAGAGTACCCCTGACGGGAGATCAATCCCGATGCTCGGAGGGGGCGCAAATTCGGGATCCCAGAAGCCCACGGCGTAGTACTCGGCCGGCATCGCGAGCCGGGTTTCAATTCCGACAACAGAGGAATCGCGCTGAGTTCTGTGCTCGGCCAGAGCGCGCAGCTGAACCGTCCGGAACGACGTGCCCGTGACGGGATGCAGATCCCACGGCGAGATCTCCACGAGATTGTCATAGTGGGAAGTCTGGAGTGGGTCGATGCCGAGGAGGTGGCCTCGTACGGGCGAGAAACCCGACGTGTTCAGCGAGTCCAGCAGTGTTGCGACGATGACCCCTGTGGCTTCGTGCTCGAAATGCTCGTAAGGCCCCCGGGGGAGATCGGGGCTGATGACGAGTTCCGGTGAGAATCCCACGACGACCTCAGCAAGGGCATCAACGATGGTCCACAGGCCACCCCATCTGTCCAGAACCTGGGATACGGTGAGTTGGTCGGTAATGGAGTTGTACGGAGAGTTCGGCAGCATGCCGCGGATGTATGCGTCTACGCCGAGATGGGCCATTGCGTTGCGTGCTTCAGCGACGCGGACCTCGACCAATTCGTTGCCGGTAAGGTCATACGCGGGGTATATCCCACCCGTTTTCCGTCGGGGGTACTGGTCTCTGCCGTTCTGGCCATCAGTGAGGAGAACCACGACACCCCGCAACCCGGCAGCGTCAAGTCGCGCAAGAAGAATCCCGAAGTCAAGGGTCTCATCATCGGGATGTGCGTGAATCACCAGGTAGTCGGCATCGAAGTACCGGATTGTATCCCTCGGTCCATAGAGGGCGGGCAGAGAGATGCCTGCGATGATCGGGTGCTCAACTGCCGGCTGGGGGTCTGTTGAGAGGTCGGCCGGAAGCTCAAGGCCTGTCGGTCCGGGTGGGGCGCCCGCGAGTGGTTGGAACACGAAGAGCAGAGTTGCTGCGATAATGGAGAGAACTGGTAACCCGACAATCCTCCAGTGAGTACTCGGCGGGGGAGGGAGCGGCGTTGTGACGATCAACTGTTCATACGAGATCCGGTACTTGCCGAGTCTCACCTGACCGCCTTCGTGGAGCTGCACCGACCGGCGAGGAACTCCGTTGACATTGAGCTTCTCATCGGATGAAAAGAGAAGACCTTCATCGGCGAGCCGAAGCTCAAACGCCTGGTCGGGTTTGTTGCCACTATTTTCGAGTTGTAGCGAGCAACCTGGAGTTGTTCCGACTGTCATTGGGAATTTCGAGAAAGTCTGTGCCCATCGCCGAATTGATGTGCGTACCTCCAGTACAACCTGTGTCGGAAGCGCGTTGTGGCGGGTGACGGCGGCGGCACGCCGGCGCCATCTGCGGACGGCAAGTGCAAAGGCAATGATGCCGAGAATAGCCGACACTGCAAGATTCCACCGGACAACGAGGAGCCAGGCGGTCAGGAGGCGCATGAAGCCGGCGCGGGGTGGACCGTATCCTGCCGGTGCGGATGGAGCATCGCCGGTTTCATCCGGCATGGTTGAGGTATCATGGTAGAGCCCTGCGGGTGG
>DAOWMR010000089.1 GCA_030642995.1 Spirochaetales bacterium | reverse complement strand
GCGATGAGGATCTCCACTGTCCATCTGCGCGTTTTTGGCGGGATCACCAACCTGGACGTGGAGTTTCAGCCCGGGCTCAACATCGTGCTCGGTGACAACGAGAGTGGGAAGTCCACCGTATTCAGCGCGATCCACCACACACTGTTGACGGCAACCAATCTGGACAAGCGTACGCTCCGCAAAGAGCTGGACCCGTTCTTTCCGAGGCCCGATGGCAACTTTGCGGAATGCACAATCTCCGTGGAGGGCGACGGTCAATTCACGGTTCGTCGCCGATGGGGTACCGATGCAGAGGAGGAGGCCACGCTGCCGGACGGGACGATCGTTCGCGGTGCGGATGAAGTCAACAGGGTCATTGATCGATTCCTGCCGGTGAGTCCCGCAACTTTCCGAACGATTCTCCTGGCCGATCAGACCCAACTGGATCAGACCGCGCAACTTCTGGAGGAGAACCCCGGCGCCCGGGATGAAGCCGCAGCGGCGCTTCGCAGCGCGCGTCTGGCGGCCGGAGGCGTCTCGCCGGATGTTTTCGTTCGATTGCTCGAAGAGCAACTGGGCGCCCTGCTCGGGAGATGGGATTCCGCGAAGGACCGGCCTGAGGGCGATCGAGGATATACCGAAGCGTGGACCAGGGGAGCGGGCACGCTCGTGAAAGCTTTCTACGAGGTCCAGAAACTTGAAGCCGATCTTGACGCGGTCGTGCGGAGCGAAGCCGAGCTTGATCAGGCCCGGTCGGAGATGGAGCAGACCGGACAGGCGCTTCGCGTTCTGGATTCTTTCATCACCGAGCACGCTGCCGTCCATACCCAACTCAACACTTTGCGCGGGCTGAACGGTGAAATAGCCGCTAACGAAGAGCGCCTGAAGAGGTTGCGAGAGGATAACCGCCGGTGGCCGGTATTGCAGAGCGAAGTCACCAACCGCGAGAACCAGGCCGGTGAGTTGACCGTCAGGCGGGCGGCACTGGAGACAGAATTGGGTGCCGTCCGAGAGCAGGCTCAGCTGGGCGCCGTGCGGGAGAAGCTTGATCGGGTTGACCGTCTGTTGGGTGAGCTTGCCGAGGCCTGCGAATCCCGGGATGTGATTGCCCTCGTTGACGAAAAAGCCCTCGGTGAGCTGAAAGAAATTGAGGCGCAGCTGCCGTATGCAGAAGCCAGACTCTCATCGGGACGGCTGCGCGCGGTCATCACGGCGAAAGAGCCGCGTTCGATCACGGTAACGGCTGATGGCGCGGGGGCCACAACGCATGACGCAACCCCCAACGTGCCGGTTGATCTGAGCGCCTCCAGGCAGTTGTTGATTGAGACTGAAGAACTGCATATCCAGATTGAGTCGGGAGAAGATCGATTTGAAGATCTCAGCAATGCCCGGGACGCTCTGACGGCAGAGAAGTTTCGACTGCAGAAGGAGGTTGGCGTCGAGAGCGTGGCAGAGGCCGAGACCCGACGCCTTGACCGCCGTGCAATGACCGAGCGGGTGACGCAGCTGGAACGATCCATTGCCGAAGTGATGGGCGTGGCTGATCTCGAGTCGGCTGACACAGCCCGCGCTGAACTCGTCCGGGAGGTTGACGCTTCCGGTACGGTCGATACGGGCGACAGAGCGGCGAACGTGCCGGGCGACCTTCGGACGCCGGCCGAGATAACCGAGGAGCTCACCGCCATGAGTGAGGAGCTTGGAGCGGTGAGCGGTCAATTGGAGCATGCACGCGGAGAACTCCAGAAGCTGAAAGAGGAGTACGGTGATCAGGAATATCTCGAGAACAACCTGGGCGAAACAAATCGTGTTCTCTCGGGACTGATCTCGCGACGTGATGGGAAGGGCTCGGCGCCCGATGGCTTTGAGACCGCAGATGAGTTTCTGGAGACTTACGAAAACAGGGTCGCGGAAAAGGAAGCAGCGGCAGGAGCCCATGGAGAGGCCCGTGTCTCGTACGCCGAACTTGTCGGGAGCCAGTCGGAGCAGAACTCCGATGAGATCGGGCGGGAGCTTGATGAAGCGCGTGCTGTATACGATCGGCTGCGCCGCGAAGCGCACTCCCTCGAGCGAGTACAGAAACATGCGGAGCAGGTCATCGAGGATCTTGACTCCGCAGTATTTGATCCGTTCATACAAAAGGTAGCAGCCTATGCGGGGGCTGTGACCGGGAACGCATATTCTCCGGAGCCCGGTGACGATCCGCTCAGACCGGAGCGATTCGTGAGAACCGGCGGATCCGAGCTACCGTACACGCTGCTCTCGCAGGGGACGAAGGACAGCCTCGCATTGGCGGTGCGGCTGGCTCTTGCAGAGACGGCGCTCGGAACCGGCTCGGCGCCATTTATCCTGGATGATCCCCTGGTTGACATGGACCCGTCACGACGGGCTGCCGCCGCGGGCGCCCTGAGCGCATTTGCGGAGCATCATCAGGTGATCGTGCTGACCTGTCACCCGGAGCACGCAGCGCTCTTCGGGGATGCGCATCACGTCGGCTTGTAGGAGCGCCGCTTCCTTGCCCGCACCATGTGGCCTGTCTACAATGGCCATCTGGTCTGGATAGGGGGGACGGGAAATGAGCACACTTGTAGGAATCATCATGGGAAGCGACTCGGACCTGCGGGTCATGAGTGACGCGTGCCGGGTCCTGGAAGAGTTGGACATCGAATTTGAGACGAAGATCATGTCCGCACACCGAACCCCGCACCGAACGGTGGAGTATGCAGAAGGGGCGGCGGCACGGGGCATTCGAGTGATCATTGCCGGAGCCGGCGGCGCCGCGCATCTTGCCGGCATAGTGGCCGCCCTGACTGATCTTCCGGTGATTGGCGTGCCGGTCCGTGGCAGTAATCTGGAAGGATTGGACTCACTGCTCTCGATGGTCCAGATGCCGCGCGGGGTTCCCGTAGCCACCGTTGCCATCAACGGTGCCCGAAACGCAGGCCTGTTGGCCGCTCGTGTGCTCGCCCTCTCAGAAGCGAAAATCCGCGAACGAGTGGAGGAGTATCGGCAGGCGGCTCACGATGGTGGTAGCGAAGGCCGAGGAACTTGAGCGTGTTGGGTATGTGAACTACCTCAGCGATATGGATCACCGCAGTGAATGACCGGGCCACATCGGAGGCCTTCATACCGTTCACGCTCCCCGAGAATTTTCTCCTGGGGACGGCCACATCCGGACTTCAGATAGAAGGCGGGGATCAGCGGAACAGCTGGTACGCGTGGGCCCAAAAGGGACGGATCTCCGACGGGTCATCTCCGATCGTCGCCAATGATCACTGGAATAGAGTCGAAGAGGATACCCGGCTGCTGGAAGAGCTTGGGGTTCACACTCACCGGATGGGAATTGAGTGGGCCCGGATAGAACCGGAACCCGGGCGGTATGACAGCGACGCGATCAATCACTATCGCCACGAAATTGGGCTTCTGCGAGATGCCGGGATTGAGCCTCTGGTGACGCTCCATCACTTTGCCAATCCTCTCTGGCTCGAGGAGGCGGGAGGCTGGCTTCGGCCTGAGGTGATAGATTTGTTTGACAGCTACGTTGAGCGAGTTGTTGTCGATCTCGGAGATCTCGTTTCCGATTGGATCACCATCAACGAGCCGAACGTCTACCTGGCTGAAGGCTATGTGTTCGGTGAGTGGCCGCCGGGACGGCAAAACCCAATCGGCTATCTGCGAGGAAGCCGGATCATGATCGCCGCGCATGAGCGTGCATACGGCACGATCCATCGGATCCAGGAGGGCGCCGGTCGATCCGCCAGAGTCGGGGTGGCGCATCATATTCGGGCGTTTGAACCGGGTCCGCGCCCCGGATCGAGGTTGGTTGCGCGGATGCATGACCGCCTGTTCCACCGGCGCTTTCTTGATCCGATGTCGGAGCACTCCGACTTTCTCGGGATCAACTACTATACGCGGGACATCATCACAGCAACCATGAATCCTGGACAGCTCTTTGGATCCCGGTCACTTCCCCGGGATGCATCGACGAGTGACCTGGGTTGGGAGATTTTTCCAGAGGGGCTTTTCACGGTGGTTCTTGAGCTGTATGATCGTTACGATCTCCCGGTATTCATCACGGAGAACGGCCTCTGCGATCGGTCCGATCGGAAGCGCGCGACATTCATCTACGAGCATCTCCTCCAGATCCGTCGCCTGCTTGATCGCGGGGTACCGGTGGAGCGTTACTACTATTGGACGCTCATGGACAACTTCGAGTGGGCGCTGGGTGAGTCCGCCCCGTTTGGCCTCTACGAGTGCGACTTCCAAAGCCAAGCGCGAACCCTGCGTACGAGCGGCCGTTTCTATCGTGATCTCTGCCGGGCCCACGGTGTGACGCCGGAGCTGATTAGAGATATCAACGAAAATCGGTAACTTTGTGACGTTAATCGGTATATCGTGGCTTTGCTTCGTAGCAAATCTGTGATATAGGTATACCTGATATGGGGCTTCCGACACGAATCAGGGATCATCTACTTTTTGTCCCTGCGCAACAGGTTGATCGGCTCGTGCTCTACCAGCGGGTTATCTCCACGGTGCGCCTGACCGACGGCTATCTCATTGCGGCGGTGGGCGAGGGAACGCTGGGATGTGTGAAATCTGCAATTGAACTCGGGCAGATCGGTCCGAGGGGCGCCGTCGCGCTATCCGTTGACGAGGTGATTGGCAGTGCTGATCCCGCGTGGCAGGGGTTCTGCTCGTCGATGGACAATCTCGTTGCCACAGCGAGGACTCGGGCCGGGGATCGGCAACTCACTCTCCTCATTGATCTTGTTTCCGTCTTCGCCCGCTGCCAGGCGGCGAGCGAGATGATGAGCGTGGTCTATCATCTGGACCGGGAGCATGCCTCACACGGGTGCGTGACTGCCTGCATGGTTTCCGTGGGATCGCTTCCCAAGAGTCTCCCTCTGGAGTTCTTTGACGTCCATTCCACCTGGGCATTCGGCGACATTGAAGGGCGTGAGGGCGCGGCCGGTCTTGACAGCGTGGCGGAGCAGCTTGCTCTTGCGTCACCGGAGTTCCGCCAGCGGTTCCTCGCGTCGGCGCGAGACGGTGCGGAGACGACACTGGCACTCGTGCCCCGGTTTCTGGACGACTATCGTCGCGGTATTCTCGTGGTGGATCGTCGGTTCACAATTCGGTTCTGCTCGCCAAAGGCGGCCGAGCTTCTTGGCAAGTCGATTGACGACATAGTGAACCGCGCGATTTCTACCTGTGTTGATGGAGTTGATCTGGTCACGGTGAAGCACGAGTGCGAGAAGCTGACGCCGGGTCGGGCAAGTCGGTCTCCATTCATTGCCTCGTGGCGGATTGGCCCGGGGGTCTACGAACCCCGGGAGGTAAGTGTTGATCCGGTAAGGAGCGGGCATCAGACGGTCGGCTATATCGTGGCATTGTCCCATGTTGAGGCCGTGCGCGGTCCGCGAGCCGTCTACCAGCAATTGAAAGCAGAGAAGGCGAGTTCCGACCCGATGCAGAGCCGGGTGGAGGAGGACGTGCTGCTCACCGTCGATGAAGAAGTGACTGGTGATCTGCACGGCACGCAGATTACCCGACGAGAGCACGAGATCATTCTTCTGATCCTGAAGGCCATGACCAATCGCCAGATTGCTGATCACCTGAGTATTGCGGAGGTGACGGTGAAGAAACACCTGACCAGTGTGTATCGGAAACTGCGCATCACCAGTCGTCGGGAGCTCACCATGAGCTTTGCCCGACCCGGGAGCAAGTCGTGAAGCGGCGTCGTGTGTTTCTTGTAGAAGATGAGCCGATTATTGCATCGGGAATTGAGCGGAAAATCCTGCAACTCGGGTATGAGGTTGCCGGCAGCGCATCCACCGGTGAGGCGGCCATCAAGGCGGTTGACGCTGATACGCCGGATCTCGTTCTGATGGACATCAAGCTGGAAGGTCGATTGGACGGCATTGAGGCTGCAGCCGAAATCAAGAAGCGCCATGATGTACCCGTCATATTCCTGACGGCTTATGCGGACGAGGCAACGCTGGATCGTGCCACGCAGCAGGATCCCTTCGGTTACATCGTCAAACCGTTCACGGACCGGGAACTGTTCGGCGCCATCGAAGTTTCCTTGCATCGGCATGAGCTGGACCGGGAGCTTCGGGAGCGGGAAGAGCGGTATCGCATGCTCTCCGAAGTTCTCTCAGACTTTGCATTCTCAGTGCGGATGGCTCGAGATCCGGAACATGACGAGCTCGAGTGGACGATTGGAAGCCTGGAAGAGGTCATCGGTATTCAGCTGGATGGTGTGCGTTCGATTGAAGACATGCTCTACGTCGTTCACCCCGAGGACGTCGCCGGAGTCCGAGCATTCTGGACCGGATTGCGAAACAAGCGGGGCGGCCGAATTGAGTTCCGGGTGATACGGGACGGGGCCCGGACCGACTGGGTCAAGATGGACGCAAAGGTGTGCGGCGCGGAGGACGGCTTTGATCGGCTCTACGGCGCGCTGCAGAATATCACAGCGCTCCGAACAACCGAGAAGAGGCTTGAGCAGCGGGAGTTTGAATTCAGCCAGATTGTTCAGACCATGCGCCAGGTTATTTGGGTAGGGGACGCGGAGAATGTCTGCATCTATGCGAACCAGGCTCTCTGTGACATGACTCGCTATTCACGGGAGGAGATTGTCGGGAAGAACAGTCTCGCGATGCTCGTCGGCACCCGGTCTCCAGCCCCCGGGGCCGACGGCGGGTCCGAGCCGTACGAGGTGCAGCTCTGCCGGAAGGATGGGGAGGAGATCACGGTTCTCATTACGCCCCGGCGGATAGAGGATGACGGTGGCGAGATTCGCGGAAGCTTCAACCTCGTCGTGGATGTGACCCGGCAACGGCACTCAATGGACCTTCTCTCCAGAAGCAAGCGAAAGTTGGAGGGTGTCTTTCACGCGAGTCCCACCGCGAGCCTGCTGATTGACGCGGCCACAAACGCAGTACTGGACGTCAATGAGGCGTTCATGGCCCTGACGGGGTTTGATCGTGACACAATCGTCGGGTCCGGCGGGTTTGGTCTGGCAGACTATGAGGATCTTGATGATCTCAATCGAATGGTCACCCTCTTGAAGGAGCGGCTGTCGCGATCAACTGAAATCAGGCTCCGAACGAAGGATGGGAGTTCCCGCCTTTTCGGCGTTGAAGTGCGAGAGATCGTAGTCGACGATGAGGAACTGCTGCTTCTGATCCTGAGCGGAGAATAGATCTACGACTCGTCCTGCGATTCAATGTCGATGTCTTTCATGCTGAGTTCTGTCTGGTAGCGTTTTCCGAACTGTTGCCAGATCACAATGAAGAGCGACGCCAGCAACGGTCCTACCAGGAAACCTATCAGGCCGAGCCACATGATCCCGCCGACGGTTGCCAGCAGCGCAAGCACCGGATTGAGTCCTGATCGATCACCGAGCAGCTTGGGTTTGATCAGATTCTGCGTGACCGTGACGCCGGCCACTCCGAGAACAATCATCGTGATCCCGGCGAATACGCGACCGGTCACGATCAGAATAACGCCCGCCGGAACCAGGACGAGGTTCGTTCCGATGAGCGGGATCATGGAAAGCACCATGATGACGACACCCCAAATGAAGGGTGACGGCAGCCCGAAGATCAGAAAGAGAACGGCGCCGTAGCTACCCTCGATTATGCCGATCAGGAAGGTGGAAATCAGGGCGGCCGTTGTAGTCCGACGGGCATCGTCGGCAATCTCTCGGAGTTCCCGATTTGGTATGGGAAGGACGTTGTAGATGCCGGTTGCCATCTCTCTCCCGCCATAGAACATGAAGAACATCACCAGGAGGAAAAGCAGGAAGCTGGCAATTGCGGCGGATACACTAACGAAACTACGTTGCGTAGCAGTCAGGATGAAGTTGGACGTTGCACTGATTGCGTTCCCAAGGAGCTCACTGAGTTCCACGTTCTGCAGATTTTCGGCGTACTGTCCGATAATCGGCACTTCAGATGCCCAGTCCAGGAGCGCCACACCGCTCAGCTGCACTGCAAGGTTAGGTAACCGTTCCACGACGGCAGCGTATCCGGCAACTGCTTCCGAATACACGAGGAGGGCGATGACCGTCACCGGGACCGCGATGGCGACAAATACCAGGAGGACCATGATAGCGCCGGCGAGTCCGGCCCGATTCCCCAGTCGACTTCGGAGCTTTTCAAAACTCGGGAAGAGAATCGAGGTGAATATCAGTGCCAGAAAGAGGTTGAGCAGAAACGGTTGCATCACCCGATAGAAGCCGTAGGTCAGTGCGATTAGAAGGAGCAGAAAGAAAATCTCGAGAACTCTTATTCGTGGCTGTGGAATTTTCGGATCCATTTTGATCTGCCGGTCACTCCCGTGTTATAGTGGCTTTGGAGACACTGTGATCACCGTTGCTCTTCCACTCCCTCCACGCGAACAGCTCGAACGCCGATACACAGATCTCGCAGACAGTTACGACAAGCTTCTGTTTGAGCTTCAGCGCCGCATTCGAACCGCGCTTGCGGCACGTGACCTCAATGCAACAATAAAGTACCGTGTGAAGAGCTTCAAGAGCTACTATCAGAAGCTGCTTCGCATCGTACGGGAGAACGAAGAGCAATCCGGATCGGTTGTGGTCGCCGACATTGTCGCATTGCGCATAGTCTGCCCGTTTCTGGAGGAAGTAGCGGCGGCTGAGCAGGTTCTGCGGGAGCTCTTCGAGATCCATGAGCTTGATCGCAAAGGGGCGGAGTTCTCGGTCCGCGAATTCGGCTACGAATCAACGCATTGCCTTCTCCGTGTTCCACAGGATCTGTGCGAGAGCTTCCACATCGGCGGTCCGTTTGATTGTGAGGTGCAGTTGCGAACGATTTTGCAGGACGCGTGGGCGGAAGTTGAGCACGAGATCATTTACAAAAACGAGTTCACGCCCCTGGACGAATCGGTTCAGAGGAAGCTGGCAGCCCTCAATGCGAATCTCTCGCTTTCGGACATCACTTTCCAGGAGATCCGGAACTACCAACGAATGCTGACTGCCGAGCTTTCGGAACGTCGAGCGAGCTTCTGGCGGTCATTGAGCAAGACGGTCGAGTCCAACGAATCGGCGGTGAACGGGAGCATTCCGGTTTTTGATGGCCCACT
>DAOWMR010000068.1 GCA_030642995.1 Spirochaetales bacterium | reverse complement strand
ATCCAAACTCTCGGTAACTGATCGGCAGGGTATCATCCTCGAGATCTTCGCCGACCGTGCGCAAACTCACGAAGCCCAACTTCAGGTTGAGCTTGCGCGAATGGAGTATTTTCTTCCGCGACTCACAAGTGCGTGGTCCCATCTCTCTCGCCAGCGCGGCGGTCGGCGAGGTACTCGGGGCGAAGGCGAAACTCAGCTTGAAGTGGACCGCCGAATTGTGCTGAAGCGAATATCCTCGCTCAAGCGAGAGTTATCGGGTGTCCGCAACGGCAGAGCAATCATGCGCCGGCAACGGTTGGCCTCTACGATTCCGAACGGCTCCATCGTCGGTTACACGAATGCCGGCAAGAGCAGCCTGCTCCAGGCGCTGACCGGCGCTCGCCTGGAGATTGCAAACAAGCTCTTCGCAACCCTGGACCCGGCAACCCGCCGCCTGGAGTTGGACGGAGGTCAGGAGGTGTTGCTCACGGATACCGTAGGATTCATCCGTCGGCTCCCCCACGGTCTTGTGGAGGCGTTCAAGAGCACGCTGGAGGAGACGGTCATATCCAACTTCCTCATCCACGTCATGGACGCTTCCGATGCGGCAATCCATCGGCACGCACAAGTCACGCGAGAGGTGCTTGAGGAAATCGGCAGCGCCGACAAGCCGATAATTCAGGTACTGAATAAGAGCGATCTCGTGGACCCGGATCAGCTGAACATGCTGCGGATCGAGTTTCCGGAGGCCGTCGGCGTGAGCGTCCGCACCGGCGAGGGCCTGGACGCCCTACAGGACAGGGTACGCGAGATTGCGACAGTCGACTTTTCCCGCATCGCTGTATCACTCCCCCCCGATCGCTACGATCTTGCAGCACTCATCCACCGGACCGGCCATGTAGTGCATGAGGACTACGAGGGAGATGAAATCCGAATTGATGCCGATGTTCCCGAGCGAACCAAGCAGAAGCTGGCGGGGTTTGCGATCGCAGAGCCTACCCGGACCGAGGAGAGAACCGAGTGAGCTCGCTATCCTCCCCTCTTGTGGCCTGTACCGACGTAAGTAAGAGCTACGCGGACGGAGATCAGGCAATCGTCGCAATTGGCGAGGTTTCCATGGAGGCTCACGCCGGTCAGGTGACCGCGGTCGTCGGACCGTCCGGGTCCGGGAAGACCACCCTCCTCCACCTGATCGGTGGAGTAGAACATGCCGACTCCGGATCAATCGTCGCCGCCGGAGTGGATCTTGGTGAGCTGAGCAGCTCAGAACAGACCGCCTTCCGGGCGCAGCATGTGAGCTTTGTCTTTGCGGATCTGAACCTCCTGCCGGTTCTGTCCATCTACGAGAACATCTCCCTTGGGCTCACCCTGCTGCGCCTGGCCGAGCCCGAAGCACATCGGCGCGCCATGTCCGCGCTCGATCTCGTCGGCCTCGCCGATCGGGCCCACCGCCTGCCTGCGACCCTCTCGTCCGGAGAGCGACAACGAGTGGCTGTTGCGAGAGCACTCGCCCGGGAATCCACGCTGGTCATAGCAGACGAGCCGACCGCGCACTTGGATCACGACCTGGCGCTCGAGATCACCGCCCTGCTTCGGCGCCTTGCCGCCGACCACGGTTCCTGCGTCCTCATGGCAACACACGACCGTGCCGTTGCCGACGAAGCCGACCAGGTCCTGCGTCTGGAGGATGGGAGACGAACTCATTGAGATTGCGTGGGATGACACGGCTCGCGGTGCGGTTTCTCAAAGCTAACAGGCAACGAAACGCCGTCCTCGGCGTCGCAATTGCCGTTGCTGTGTTTGGCGCAATCCTTCTCGAGAGCGTGGGTCGGAATATTGTCGATCAACTTGCAGCGAATGCACAGCAACGCTACGGCACGGCACAGATAACGCTGCCGGGAGGCGCTGCGGAAACCCTACCCGGTGCCACGGGCATCCTGGCCGGCGGAGAGGGGTGGATAACCGAAGAGCAGGCACGCCGGATCTCGGACATTCTCCAGATCGAATCGGTCGGCGTGTCTCCGAGGGTTCAGTCCGACGCGATTCTTGTCTCCGACGGCCAATTTTCCACCGTGCGGATTCTTTCTTCCGCAGGGACGGAGGTGACCGGCGGGGGGACGGAGGTGACCGGCCGGACGTCGGTTCCCGCGGGCTATCAGTCGCTCCTCATCGGGTACGCCCCCGCAACGCCCGACGATGACACCGCCTCAGGCTTCGTGGACCTCGGTGGGGACGGAGGATCCTGGGTTCAGGACCGGGATGTGCGAGATCTGGTGTGGATCAATGGCGATGAGCTGATGCACGCGCTCCGGGGCATCGGTGTGGCGCCCGAAAACGCGGTGGGCAACGTTCTCCTGATCGGCCCTGCGGGCGATCACGATTCCCCGGATGATCGCAGCCCGGCTGTCATTGCGTACAACGCCGCCGAGATTCTCTCCGCTGAGTTCCCCGAGGCCGTCGTCCGCAGCCGTCAGGACCTCGCAGGCAGAACTCTCGAGATGTCCGCGGGGAACGTCACCCTCCTCCTCAGCCTCGTTCTGATCCTCCCGGCCATTGCGGCAATAATCGGAAATGTCCTGGTCACCGCGGAGTCACGCAGTGATGAACTGATCCTCCTCCGCACCATGGGATTTGATACGCCAACAATCCGCGCCCTGATCGTGCGCGAGGTATTTATGGTTGCCGCAGGCGCAACATTCATTGCCCTCGTATCGGCCGGGATCGTGGCGGCCGCGGTGCCGAATCTCGCAATTGCGCCCAAATCGCTCGTACGGTTTTCAGTGATCGGCGGATTCATTCCGCCCGGCCTGTCGTTCCTGACCGCCAGAAGGCTCCTCTCAAGGGGGATTCACGAACGACTTGCGGAGTTTCGGCGATGAATGTGGTGACCCTCGCCTCTCGGATGATTGCCCGGCGCCGCCGAGTGATGCTCCGGTCGGCCATCCCGCTGGGGTTCGCCGCGTTTGTGTTTGTCATAGCCACCGCAGTCATCGCGACAGTCGGGCGGGAGGTGAGCGAGTTGGAGCGAACTGAGCTGACGGGTGAACTCCAATTGAAGCGTGCCACGAACCCCGATGAACTCGCAGGGTTCGTCGCGGACGTCTCCTCCCCGGAGGTACTCATCTCCCACGCATGGGTCACTCCCACGATCATCACAGCCCCGTGGGGCAGCAACATTGCAGAGGTCTGGTTCACCGACATCGATCAGGAGCTCGCATTCCGGCATCTACCGACGGCGAGTCTCCCGGGCGTGCTCGTCAGCGCTGGACGAAACGCTCTGCCGGAGAGCGTGGGAGCAGCAACGTCCGGCTCCAGGTTGAATCTCACGATTCCAGGCGCCGGTACGATCTCAACGACTGTGGTGCAGACGGCGAACTTCGCCGAACGGGGGACGGTGATCCTGTTGCCGTGGGACCAGCTCCCGGAGATCCGTGCGCAGCACGCGACGATCGGCACGGAAGTCACCCGGCTTCGCGGTGTGAGGCCGCTTGATGCCCGCGAGCTGGAGCACTGGGCAACCGAAACGGGATTGGATCCGAGTGGATGGGAATCCAACGCGCGGCGCCGAATGCGGGATCTCCGGTTGCTTTGCGCAGCGCTTATCGGACTTCTCTACATAGCCGGAGGGGCCGCAACCGCACCGTCCGTTGGGATCATGGTCCGCAGATACTCAGTCGAATTCGAGCTTCTGTCGGCCACCGGATATCCTCTCTCATATGTCAGGGGCCTTGTGGTGACAATCGGAGCTATCACCGCCGGGCTCGCGGCGGCGGCCGGGGCTATTGCAGCTTCCATCATCCTCTCAATTGCTTCCGCGCGCGGCGGCATTGACCCTTCGTTCCTGCCTCTCTACTGGCTGGAGGCGAATCCGACGCTCGGTGTCCTCGCACCGCAACCACCGATCGTACCGGCGTTCATTGCGATCGGTATGGCAACGGTTGTCGGGGGCATTTCAGCTTTACCGTCGGCGCGCCTTGTTGCTACTATGAAATCCCACGGGGAGCTATGGCAATAGGGGCAAGTCAATCCAGACAGGTCATCTACACTCATTCCTTTCCTTCACCAATCGGCACCCTTCATGCCGCCGTCGACAGGCTTGGCCGCGTTCTTGGTCTGGGGTTCATGCCCATTTCTCGCACGCCAGCCGGCGTAGAGCTTGAAGAGAACAAGTACGCTTGCGGGGAACTTGAATACCAGCTTCAGGAGTATTTCGCCGGGGAACGCGAAGAGTTCACCGTGGAGATCCACTTGGACGGAACAGGATTCCAGAAAACGGTCTGGAATCGGCTCATGAAAATCGGCTTTGGCGAGACGATGGCCTACGGCGAGGTAGCGCGGAAGATCGGTAATCGTGATGCCGCGCGGGCAGTGGGGAACGCGGTGGCAATAAATCCCGTGGCCCTGCTTGTCCCGTGCCATCGAGTCGTCCCGGCAGGCGGAGGGATTGGGAACTATGCCCGCCGTAGTCTGGATCACAATGAAGGTCGCCGCATCAAGCGCTATCTGTTGGATCTGGAGAGTGGTCAGCGCAAACTTTCGGTCTGAGGCGGCGAAGCGGCGCGGTCTCTATTTCTTCACGAACACCTGCATGAGCTGGAGGAAATGGTAGATCTTCTTATAGACGGTCATCATCTGGCTCTTCAGCGGTTGTGCTGATTGGGCCTCAAGCTCTTTCCAATTTATGACGATCTCAGGTGTCTTGCGCTGGTAGTCCTGGATAAGGATTTTGATGATCCGTCCGACGGTGATGAGATTGGATGCCGATTCCGTGATCAGATTCAGAGCCCGTTCGTTGATATCGTGAATAACCTGTCGCAAGATTCGAGAAGTCTTTGCGTCGTTCTGCTTCACCGGCGCGGAGGCCTTTCGAAGCTTCACGCCGAGTGCTCCATCCCCGCTGAGAGATTGGTCGAACTTCTCAACTTCCTCGGCCAGATTGAGCGTTGCATAGAACGCTTCGGACAGTTGTCCGGAAACAGTATTGTCCGACCATGTCGCACGCACGATGAACAGCTCACTCACGAGCAGGCGAACATCCACGCTGAAGTAATCCAGCAGGAACGCTGCGAGATAATTGACCGCTTCGGTGTGGGTGAACCCGGGGATCATCCACTTGGCGAAGGCGGCATTTGCGTTCTCGGTATAGTTTGTGGTGCGTTGTACCAAACCTGGACCAAAAACACTTGCCGCCGCCTGCTTGACCTTCTGACCGCGAAGTTCCCGCATGAGCTTCTGCATGAGCGCTTCCACCTGGGTCTTCAACACGGTGAGGTAGCCCTCAACAATGTGAAATTGTTCAGACTGGACCTTCGAATCGTACTCCGGGTCCTCGTCTACATGCCTGACAATCTGAACCAATATCCCGGATCTCGCCACCGAAGAAAGCGAACTGAGGAGTTTTTTCCACGATCCCCGGGAAACCACCTCAACTCCACGGTACTGCTGGAGTACATCGAGTACAGTGTCCCAGTCGGCATCGCAATCGAGAGGAAGGAGTACCTCTAGAAAATCTTTGATGTCGTCACTGACGTACTCAGCATTGATCGGTTCCGACCGAGGCGCCTGACTGTATGCACTCTCGAGCATGCCGGAATCGAACTTCCGCAGCATGAAGTAATAGTCAAATCGGACAAACGCGATGAGCTGCTGGATGAGTGTGTAGGTCTCGTTGATCCGCTTGACCGTTGCCGGATCGAAACCCGACAGGTAAGAGCCCATCGCATCCTTGACTTCGGCCACGAGCTGGTTGGGGGCCATTGTTTTTGCGGCAGCCCGGATAGCCTCGTCGGTAAACCGGTCCCGTGCGGCCGCCTGTTGCTCGTTGTGGTGATTCTCTATCAGGATTGTTTTCAGAGCGTTTGAGTTCTCGCTGCCCTGCAGCAAAGCCTGCGCCGGGCCCACAACCCGGTAAATCTCGAAGAAGAACTTTGAGAGCCCTCCGAGTGCTTCGCCCGAGCGCGGCTTGTAGAACTTCAACCTCTGGTGCGAGAGGTCGGCCGCGATTTGTTTGAGCTGTTTGCGTTTCTCACGTTCCGGATCGTCGGTATGGAACAGGAGGGCGATAAATCGTTGAAAAAACGAGAGCTGCCCACCATCCTTCTGCTGCGGCGCGTGAGACCTGTCGCCCATGCGAGCACACTACGAGAGAAGCGGCGCTCTGTCAATGAACCTCCATTTTAAGAGATTCTTTGGCGACCATTGTCGCCTGTCATTTGAACGGAGTATGCTCACACGCATGAACAAGCTCGCACAGGAACTCAATGCAGCGCTGGAAGAGACGGTGGCGGCACGGCTGTTGTCCGAAATCGGCCGTGAGATGTTTTTTCCGAAGGGTATCGTTGCCCAGACGGCGGAGGCTAACGTCCGCGCTTCGCGCTTCAACGCAACGGTTGGAATGGCTATTGCAGATGGAGAACCGATGATGCTCTCGGCAATCGGAAACCTGGTGCAAAACCTCACTTCCGGAGACATCGTTGCCTATGCCCCGACACCCGGTGTAGCCGACCTGCGAGATATCTGGAAGGAGGACATGGTCCGGAAGAACCCCGGCATGGCAAATCTCACCACAACCCGACCGCTGGTGACGGGCGGACTCACCAACGGCCTCTTCCACCTTGCAGAATTGTTTGTGAATCCGGGGGATACGCTCATTCTCCCTGAGCTCTTCTGGGGCAACTACCGCCTCATGTTCGACACGAGAAAGGGCGCGCGGATCGTGACCTATCCGTTGTTCACGGGGGACGGAGGTTTCAATGTGGCGGGCCTTACCGACGCACTGCGTGACCACAGCAAGGCAATTGTCCTTCTCAACTTCCCGAATAACCCGACAGGCTACTCCCCGACAGTGGACGAGGCACACCGAATCGTCGACGTTCTGACCAGACATGCCGACGCTGGGAACGATATTCTGACCATCTGTGATGACGCGTACTTCGGCCTGCTCTACGAGCACGGCCTCTACGAAGAGAGCCTCTTTGGGTCGCTTGCGCAAGCTCACGAGCGCATTGTTGCTGCCAAAGTGGACGGCGCAACGAAAGAAGACTTCGCTTGGGGTTTCAGGATAGGTTTCTTGACGCTGGCAGGGAAAGGACTGGATAGCGCGGCTCTTGACGCCCTGGAAAAGAAATTGATGGGCAACATTCGCGCGACGGTCTCCAACAGCAGCCGTATCGCCCAGAGTCTTCTTGCCGCGATGCATCGGTCGGAATCTTTCCTCTCTGAGAAGGCCGAGAAACGTGCCGTCCTCAAGGAACGCTACCTGCGAGTGAAAGATATTGTAGGCACCGCATCCGACCGGATCCTCCGTCCCCTACCGTTCAACTCGGGCTACTTCATGGCGTTTGAGTGCAACGGTGTGAGTACAGGCAATGGGGTAAATGCGGAGGATCTCCGTCTAGCGCTGCTGGAGCGGGGTATCGGCACTATTGCCATTGGAGAGCGATACCTGCGCGTAGCCTACTCCACGATCGACCTGAGTGATCTTGATGCGTTGTTTGCTGAAGTCTACGAGACCGCCGCGGCAATGACGTCCGGATAGCTCCGGCTCGTCTCGCCCTACTTCGGGACGAGATACTGCCCAATCTCGCTCAATCCCTTGATCGTTTTGTAGACCGGACGTCCGTTCCGGTGCGCCTCTATGTCCAGTTCCACAATCCGCGTATAGAGCTTGTTGATCATGTCTGCCAGGATGGAGAGGTTGGAGGCGAAGTTGTTCACGGCCATGTCTCGCAGTATCCGTTCATTACCGGAGGGAACCGAGCCCGACGCGTAGGAAGAGAGCATCATCCGCAACTGTGGCTGTAATTCTCGGCGCGCATGGTAGACAAATTCGGCCAAGGCAAGAATTCGTTCGTAGAGCTCGTCGAAGTGGTATCCCTGGAGTACGTAGTACTCGGACTTCTCGGTGATGCTCTCTATGATGTTCCAGGAATTCTGGTCGATCGAAAGAACACGGAACGCACCCCGAACGTAGCGATTCCCGATATTTGTTCGATAGTGAGCGCCGATCGATTCAATGATGTTCATCACTTCGCCGTCTTTAATCTGCATGCGTCGCCTTTTCGCTATGGTACCGCGTGGCGGCGGCTGTTGTCCAATGAGCGCCCCTGCCAGGTATTCCGTCGATTCATCTCATCAATGAGATCACGATAGAAAGCGGCCTTGTCAGGTTGTTCCTCCGGGACGAATTGAATGTCGCGCGGCGGGTCGCAGGTGAGACGCATGACAACCGCCTCAGGGGACAAATTCTCGAGTGAGCTGATGAGCAGTTCTCGGTGTTCGGCCGTCGTGGGGGGTGACACGCGCCCCGCGCGGTACTCCCGATACAGCTCCGTCCCCTGCGTGATGATGAGATTGTGGAACTTCACGCCGTTCACGCCAAGTTCTGAGAGGTAGCGTGCGGTCTGAATGACCTCGCGCGCCCCTTCTCCGGGGAGCCCCAGAATAACGTGGGCTGCAGTGAGGATATTGAACCCCTGAAGGAGCCGCGTCGCCCGGCCGAACTCGGCAACACTGTGCCCCCGCCGTATCCGCCTGAGCGTCGCGTCATTCGCCGACTGCAACCCCAGTTCAACCCAGACATCCAACCCGCGAGAGCGGTACTCGGCAAGAAGCGCCGCCCGCGGCTCATCCAGGCAATCGGGCCGAGTCGCGACGATGAGTCCAACAAACTGACTGCAGGACAACCCGGTGTCGTAGATTCGCCGCAGCGTGGGGACGGAGGAATGCGTGTTGGAGAACGCCTGGAAGTAGAGCAGGAACTTCTCGGCCCGGTAACGTTTCTGGAGAAACGACATGCCGCCTTTGATCTGCTCGTGGAGACTGTTCGCGCTTCCCAGATAGGGAGCCCGGGAACCCCGCACGTCGCAGTAGGTGCACGGCCGCCCGGTCTCGCGTACCGGACAGGTGAACCCGGCATCCACCGAAACCCGGTAGGTCTTGCCGCCGAAGCGACGCTTCAGGTAGTCGGAGTATCGATGCAGAGGCTCCCCGGGACCGATAGAAGCCGAGAGTGTCCTAACCACGTCGGAATGACTGTTCACGATGACAGACTATCGAACTGGGCGCGACGTGTCAGGCGGGGCGTGCGGATCCGGTAGAGTCGGTTGACAGCACCACCACACGATTCGTAGAGTCAGACAATGTCATCACCATTCCGACCAAGAGCATTACTGCCCGGAGTCGTCCTTGCACTGTCGGGCACTTTCATTGGATGCGGATCAGCGACGGTCGTTCTATGGACGGATACATCAGAGGCTGCCCCGGTCGTCGAACTCTTTAATGCAGAGCAGAACCGGTATGTCGTGGAACTCAAGTTTGAGCAAGACGTCAGTCAGGCTCTCCGGATGTCGGAAGAGAGTGCGGATGTCGTGATAGCCGGGGCCATTGACGATGCTTCAACCGCCCGGCTTTTCCGACCAGTGGACCGACTGCTCGGTGGCGCGATTGATCCCGACGAGTTCTATGAACCACTCCTCGCCGGCGGGTCGCGTTCCGGCAGACAACTGCTTCTGCCTCTGTCGTTCAACCTGCCGCTCATATACTTCTCTGATCGAAATATCGGCGCGACGGATGGAGTCTCGCTGAGCCCCGAACAGATGCGCGCGGCCGGAGTCGAGTTCAATACGATTGATGAGGAGCGGGCAGATCACATTGCATATTCGCCCCTGTGGGACGGATCGTTCCTCTATGAATTGATCCGATTCGAAGGTCTGGTTGTGGAAGAGAACGCGGCAGGTGAACCTGAGTGGTCGCTGGACGCACTCCTGGGCGGAATGAACGTCGCAATTGCATGGGTGACGGACGACAATGGCGGTGTAGCTATTGATGAGGCCTTTCAGGCACAGTACCTCTACGACCCGATTATCCGCCTGGTACAGCAGGGT
>DAOWMR010000435.1 GCA_030642995.1 Spirochaetales bacterium | reverse complement strand
CATGGATGATCATGTTCATATTGGCCATGGCCCAGGTCTCGGGAACGTATTCCTGGCCGTGAAGCCGGAGGGGAGCGTGCTTCGTCGTCTTGGCGGCGTTCATCTTCGTCTCCATGGCGAGTTCGCACTTGATGAGCAGACCGCCGGAGCCGCAGCAGGGGTCATAGACTTCCATGCCGGGATCTGCATCCATGACCCGGGCCATGATCTCCCCAACTTCGCCCGGGGTGTAGAACTCCCCGGCGCTCTGGCCGCCGCCCTCAGCGAATTTGCGGATGAGGTATTCGTAGCTCTTGCCGATAACATCGGCTTCCACGTCGTCAAGTCCTAAGCGCTTGGTGCTAACGGCCTCGATGAGGTTGGAGAGGCGGTCATCGTCAAGGTCGCGCTGGCCGTGGGTGGTGGCGTTGAAATCGACCCGATCAATGATTCCCTGCAGGAGCGGATTTTCTCGGGCGACGGCCCGGAGGTGGGTGGTGAGTTGTTCGCCGATCTGGTCGGACAGCTTTTTTATGATGGACCAGACGGGTTGCTCGGGGTCGGCCGGCACGAGGGGAAGGTAGAACCGGACGAGCTTCCCGTCGGCCTTGACCAGTTGGAACGCCTTCTTTCGCGAGCCGACCTCCCCGGCGATACGGTTGAGTTCGTCGTCAAAGACGTCGCACAAGCGCTTGGTGAAGATGAGCGGGAGGATGTAGTCCTTGTACTTGGGAGCGTCCTTGGCTCCACGGATGGAACACGCCGCGTCCCAGATCCAGGACTCGAGTGACTTGCCGTTGGTGTTTTACATGTGGTTCCTCTATCGCCAGGATCAGGTCAACGGTACTCCGTCCCAATCGTGCATTGCAAGAGCGCGTGTCCCGAAAGCCGCGTGCGTTTGCCTTGACTTTCTACACTTAACGAGTAGAATGTGCCTTGATATTCTACGAGAAGTGAGTTGACGATTCCATGAAACGTATTGTCGATGAGCAGTTGATGGCTTGGAAGGACTCCCCTCGTCGGAAGCCGCTGGTAGTTCGCGGTGCCAGGCAGGTGGGGAAGACATGGTCCATTGAGCACTTTGGTCGGCGGGCGTATGAATCGCTGGTGAAGATCGATTTTGAGAAACAGCCGAGTGTCTGCGGGCTATTCGACGGCGATCTCTCTCCAGCGAAACTGATTGATCAACTGGAACTCGTCGTGGGAAAGAGAATCCATCCCGGAAAGACTCTGCTGTTCCTCGACGAGATACAGGCCTGTCCCCGTGCAATTATGGCTCTGCGATACTTCTACGAGGACATGCCTGAGTTGCATGTCATTGCAGCAGGATCGCTCCTGGAGTTTGCCCTGGCCGATATCGGCGTTCCAGTCGGCAGGATATCCTTTCTGCACATGTATCCCATGACATTTCGCGAGTACTTGATCGCGATGGGGAATGAACCAGTCGCTGATGCCATCACCCGCGATCCCACGGAATTGACCGAACCGGTACACCATATGCTCCTGGAAGCGTTGAAGCGTTTCCTGTTTGTGGGCGGGTTGCCCGAATGCGTGTCCACAGCCGCCGGAGGCGGATCACTACTGGATATCTTTGCCGTCCAGGATGACCTCCTGACTGCGTACCGCGATGACTTTGCGAAGTACGCGGGGCGCTCAGACAAGAGCTGTCTTGATGCCGTTATGATGCACTTGGCCCGGCAGGTGGGACAACAGATCAAGTACACGCGCCTGGGCGACGCCTGCTCCGGGCAGACCAACCGCAAGGCGTTTGACCTGCTCTGTATGGCGCGGATTGTCCACAAGATCCAATCGGCCTCTCCTGCGGCCCTGCCGTTGGGCGCTTCTGCAAAGCCCAAGCGGTTCAAGATCGCGTTCCTGGATGTCGGGCTTATGCAGCGACTGTGCGGTCTCCCGCCGGACCGCGAGATGCGATACAGTGATTTGCTGGACATATATCGAGGTCAGCTTGCCGAGCAGTTCGTCGCGCAGGAACTCCTGGCAACCCATAATCGAGAGCTTTTCTACTGGTCCCGAGAGGCACGCGGCAGCCAGGCGGAAGTTGATTTCCTTGTTGTCCACGCAGGCCGTGTCCATCCGGTGGAGGTGAAGTCCGGGGCCGGCGGCCAGCTTCGCAGCCTTCACCTCGCGCTGCAATCGTACCCAACCTGCGGTGACGGCTTGGTACTCTACAGCGGCACCTACGCTCATCGCCCTGAACAACGGCTGCGGTTTTTGCCGCTCTACTACGCTGGAGCGCTCGGTCCCGGAGATCGTGCGGCACTCCCTTTTCTGTCCGCATGGCCCTGATCTATGCCCTCTCGTGCTCGCCGAATAGTTCTCGGGAGATCTTGCCGAAGGATCGGACCTGCATAAAGGCCTCCACGAGCTCATCGTCGCCGATGCAATCCATCTCCCGGCGAAGAGCCGCCCGCGCGGCATTTGTTGCGGCTTCTTTCTCCGCGGATTCTTCGGCGAGCCGAGACCTGAAATAGTGATAGAGTGCCACATCCCGGTTCTTCAGCAGAACCCCTCGATCAATGAGCAGGCCGGCCTCCGAAAGGAGAAACTTCGCCTCGTCCCGCCGAGCCGCATCACCCTGATCCTCATTCGTGGCGATCTCGACCAGGACCATGAGCAGAGTCAGCACCGGGAACGTTGCGGAATGGCGCAGTCCAATCCCCACGCCGATCTTCGCGAACTCTGCTGCCTTCTCGCGGTTTCCCATGATG
>DAOWMR010000139.1 GCA_030642995.1 Spirochaetales bacterium | reverse complement strand
GGATGATGAGTCCGCCCATCAGAACGGCCGTCATCGGGTCGCCGGGGATTCCCAGGGTCATCATCGGGATGAGGGCCCCGCCGGTGCTGGCGTTATTGGCGGCTTCCGGTGCGGCAACGCCCTCGGCGACGCCGGTGCCGAGCAGATCCCTCTTCTTCGAGAATCGCTTCTCCTGGCCGTAGGCCACCAGGGAGGCGATAGATCCCCCCGCCGCCGGCACAGCGCCGATGATGACGCCGATGACGGAAGAACGCAGGATCACCGGTATCAGACGGACCACCTTCTTGAGGGACGGAAGCACGTTCTTGAGCTTCTGCGAGACGACGAGGATGTGCTTCTCGTCGGCAATCTGGATGAGCATCTCAGACAGACCGTACATCCCGATCATCACCGGAATCGTGCTCACGCCGTCGTAGAGTTCGGGCGTGTTGAAGACCATCCGGGGGTAGCTCCCGATGGGATCCAGGCCGACGGTGCCCACGATGAGGCCCACGGCGCCGGCCATCAACCCCTTGACGGTGGACCCCGGGGAGATGATGGCGATGATGCTCAGTCCTACCAGGGTGATACCGACGTACTCCTCGGCGCCGAACTTCAGGGCGATACTCGCAATGAACGGGGCCGCAAAGGCCAGGACGATAACGCTGAAGAAGCCGCCGAGTCCCGAGGCGATGGTGGATATCCCGATCGCCTCACCAGCCCGGCCCTGCTGGCACATCGGATATCCGTCAAAACCCGTGGCGATGGCGCTGGGCGTGCCGGGGATGTTGATAAGGATAGCAGACACCGAGCCGCCGTAGACGGCGCCGGAATAGAGCCCGAGGAGGAAGGCAAAGGACTGGACCGCCGGAACGCCAAAGGTAAAGGGGATGAACACGGCAATGGTCATGGTGGCTGTGAGTCCGGGCAGGGCGCCGAAGACGATGCCCACAAAAACGCCGAAAAAGGAGTAGGCGAACATGAGGGGATTGGCGAAGAATCGCAGGCCCTCGAGGTACAAGTCGAAAGACAGTTCCATGGCGGGCTCCTAGAACCGGATGATTCCGGCGGGGAAAGGGACCTTGAGAAAAAGCCGGAATACCAGGTAGGTGAGGAGGGTGATCCCCGCGGTGATGCCGGCGATGAAGGCCAGTTGCCTCCCTTTCCGGTATCCACCTGAGAGGGCGAGGATCACGGTGCCGAGGAATAGGAAGCCGGTGATCGTGAACCCGGTCAGCCGCATGACGAAGGGATATACGATCAGCGCGCCGAGTGTGATGCAAAAGAGTGTGAAGGCGTTCTTGTCCTTCCAGACAGGCGGCAAGGCTTCGCCGGCATTTGCGCCGGCGGCCCGACGGTTTCGGATCTCGGCCAGGACGGCGCCGGAGATCTGGATGACGGACAGAACCACGAGGAGGGCTGCCAGGATCCTTGGGTAGAAGCCCGGGCTCACCGCCGCGGCATGTCCTTCCCGCACCGGAAATCCCGATGCATAGACGAACAAGGCCACCGCGCCGGCGCCGAACACGGCGCCGGAAATCATATCTCGTCTCTGAATGGTCATCAGAAGCCTCCCTCCATGAAAAACGGCCCCGAAGGCTCAACCCCCCGGGGCCGTCTGTTCGTCAGTATAACTCAATTAATCGTCAACGAACTCCAACCCAAGGTCATTCACCAGGTAATCGAGCTGGGCTTTGGCGTCTTCCACGATCTTTGCGAATTCTTCCTGACCCGCGAAAACCGGCTGGAATCCGGCGCCAAGCAGGAAATCGTGGATCTCCGGGTCCTCGATGGCCTGGCCGATGGCGTCTTCGAGGATGTCCAGGTATTCCTGGGGCGTGCCCTTGGGTGCCAGGAAACCGGAGTAATTGCCCATGACCGCGTCGACGTCCTGTTCACGCAGTGTCGGTACGTCGGGATAGCTGGGATGTCGCTCGGCGGAGGCGAGGGCAAGCATGCGGAACTCGCCGCTCTCCACGTACGGAGCTACGTCCGGGAGGGGAATGTTGGTGAAATCGACGCTACCCCCCAGCAGTGCAGTGACGGCTTCGGCGTATCCGAGATAGGGGATGTGGTTCAGCGAAACACCAGCGCGAGCCTCAAACGTGAGAGCATGGATGTGAGCGCTGGCGCCGTTCCCCGAGTTGGAAATGGTGAGCTTCCCCGGGTTCGCCTTGGCGTAGGTAATCAGGTCGTCCAGGGTCATGAACGGGCTGTCGGTCCTCACCGTGATGGTGGCGGGGATTGAGATGACCTGGGCGATGAGCTCGGTGTTATCGATGTCCGGAGCGACGGGTGCGATGTATTTCGCGGAAACCGTGGACATTGACGTCGTGCCGATGATGTAGCCGTCGTTTTTGGAGTTCTCGATTTCGAGGGATCCGACCACGCCGCCGCCACCGGGTTTGTTCTCCACGACGAAGGGCACGCCGAAGTAATCCTCAAGCCATTTGGCGATGGGCCGAGTGAGTACATCGGTCATACCCCCGACGGACCAGGGGATGATGATACGGACGTTGCGATCGGGATAGGTGGATTCCTCTTCGACCGCGCCGGTAGCGAACGCGCCGGCAAGGATCACAAGACCCAAGATAAGCGCCATAACCTTCTTCATGGAAATCTCCTTGTTCCTGCCGTTCGGCAGGTGATTAGTGAACGATCGGTGACATTTTTATGGATGTCACATGTTAGACAGAATACCCGGCACAAGCCACATATGTCAAATAGGGAATAGAAGCACCGGCTCATTGTCGATCCACTCCCGAATCCAGGCGCCTCTTTTGACAGTTACCTGTACAAAGTAGGCAAATCAGTTATGTTGAGACTATGACGAAGTCAAATCATGGCTCAAGCCCAAGCCGTCGTTCATCTCTGGCGGTAGTACTTCGGACGCTCGCCGATGAGCAGAATCTGCCCCGAGCCGAATTGGCCCATAGGACACAGTTGAGTCGTGCCGCGGTCAACCAGGCCCTGGCCGCACTGACAGACTACGGTCTCGTCGAGGAGGCCGGTTACGGCAAATCCACGGGCGGTCGGCGGCCCCGGATGGTTCGGTTGGCTGCCGGGTCGGCATACACTCTTGGGGCAGCCATGGCCAACTGGACCTGGATCATGTGCCTGTTGGATATGACCGGGAAGACCGTGGCCGAAGAGAGGCAGACGATGAAGGGGGATTCACCGGAGGCGGCCGTGGACGCCCTTGATGCGGCATACCGGCGAATTTCCCCGGCGATGAAGGACCGGCGCGTACCTGAAATCCTCGGCCTGGGCGCCCCGGGCCTCATCGATATGAATGCGGGGTTCATCCACAGTTCGGTAAACCTCGGATGGCAGAACGTTCCCTTCGGTGACATGGTCTCCTCCCGCATGGGCCTTGAGGTAGCCATGACCAACCGAAGCAAAACCAGCGCCCTGGCCGAGGCATGGCTCGCGCCGGAAGGACCTGTCTCGAATCTCGTGTACATCCACATCGGCCTCGGCGTGACGGCGGGGATCGTCGTCAACGGCACGCTCCTGACGGGCAGCAATACCTTCGCGGGCGAACTCGGCCACACCACCGTCGTGCCCGACGGACCACCCTGTCCCTGCGGCAACCGTGGATGTCTCCAAGCGCTCATTTCCGAAGATCCCGTCCGTCGTCGCGCCATGACCATGGCGGATCGGGAGGCCAGCCGGCCGAAGGAACTCACCGCCGAGTATGTTCTCCGCGCCGCCGATGAGGGACATCTGGTTTTCGGGCGCGTGGTTCGAGAAGCCGCCGGGTACCTGGCAATCGCCGTGGGTAACCTGATCAACCTGCTGGATCCGGATCGCATCGTCCTGGGAGGCCCAATGGTGAGTTGGAGCCGACTCCTCGTGGAGGAAACCCGGGAGCAGGTGGCCTACAGAGCCATGTTGCTGCCTTTGTCGCTGACCCGGATTGAACCGGCATCCCTCGGCGTCGAAGCCGGCGCCCTGGGCGCGGCCCTGATGATCCGGCCCCGGGCGATGGAACTGATCCTCCCTTGCGTGGAGATCGAACGCCGGTCAGCCGGCGCTGCTGGAGCCAACTGCATGGACCCTGACAAACAGTAAACTCAGCCATTGAAAAGGACTAGAACCGGTTGCCTTTCTTCAGAAGGATGATAATCAACTCAGTCCCATCCACCGCGGATTCATACGCATGCTGCAGTACTGAATCGAACTGGACCGACTCACCCGCACCCAACTCGTAGGTTACCTGGGGAAGCGTCAGTCGAACTCTGCCTTTGAGGACCCAACACAGTTCGTACTGATCCTGGTGAATTTTTGGTTTGGACGTTTGTCCTCCACTATCCGCTTTGCCGTACAGAACTCGTATGTTTCCGTATGTGACAGTGCGAAACCGGAAAATACCCGACCGATGAGACGTTTCAGTCTTCTCTTCGGTTGTCCGCGATTCGGCCAGGTGCACTAGATCTGTTGCATTCATGCCAAAGCACTTGGCTAATCGGTAGAGAGTTTCCAATTCCGGACTCGCGAGATTGCGTTCCAAGCGAGAGATCACTGCGCAGGAAACGCCACTCTTCTTCGTCATCTGCTGCAAAGTGAATCCGTGTGTTTTTCTCAATACTCTGAGAAAAGAAAAGTCGTAGGCGGAGTTCTTTCCTTCCATCTGTCGCGCTATTCAGATTCCAGCATTGGCGCACATGAGTTCATGACAGCTTCCTCTTCAGATCTGCAAGACGCTCATCCATACCTGACTCACCGCGCAGCATTCGACGGACACCGAACACCGGCAAATCGAGTAGTCCACGGCTTTCCGCAACATTGATCATTTCTTCAATGAATACCCCGCTTCCCGCTTTCTCTCCAGTGCTTCGACCCGTTCCAAGCATCGTCTCTTTGCCTTTGGTAATCTCAACTCCACATGAAGGGCTTGGGTTCATCCCGATAATGCCGGCAATCTGAAACCCGGCATTGAGATACGCTTGAACATCGTCAACGACTTCACTGGCCATCTTGCGAAAACAACTGCGGAGTTCATCCGGATCCAACTCCCCATACAGCTCCTTTTCAGCTCCGAGACATCGAAACTCAGGACAGGGCATCTGAATAATTCCAACCCCCGCATCTATGAGGGTTTGGACCAAAGGCGCGCACACGCCTGGATATGCCGCCCCCTCAGGGAATCGAGCATTCATATTCATGAAACAGTGGGCGAGAAATACCACCTTTCGGCTCCGGTTATCCGACAGAAACAGATACCCCAGGTGATACGCATCTGAGAAAGAACCTTCGAATATGATTTCTCCGGTTGCCCACAAAGCAATAAAAAACGGGATCCTATTCTCTACAATCTGCGAAAGCACCTTTGATGACAGGCGCAGGGTGATATCTGCGGCTCCGGAACCGGGTTCGAACTCACTCCCATTCGACGTCCAGAGATAGCAATCGTCATCAACGCACCACGCAACCGTTCTTCTCCAGTTGCTCAGGCGGTGACCTGTCAGTTCTTGCTTGTTGATTCTGGTCCGAAGTGATTCAACCGCTGTTGCAATACCGTCCATTCTTGAACACTCCTCGGTATGTAGTGACAGGCCTTCTGCCATCCTCCGGCCCATCCGATTGTGGTCACAAAGCATCTCGTTCCGGTCTGCGTTTTGTGACGATGATATAGAACAGCTATTATTTTATCATCCCCGCAATTATTCTGT
This sequence comes from Spirochaetales bacterium, assembly GCA_030642995.1. Lineage (GTDB taxonomy): Bacteria > Spirochaetota > Spirochaetia > DSM-27196 > SLST01 > JAHOYX01. The sequence goes on along the minus strand of DAOWMR010000139.1, from coordinate 1,524 downwards.
CAATTACATGTCGGAAAACGATGGGATAGATCTGGCACCGGACGGGGTCATCACATTCAGGTGGCCGACACGGTGAACTGATAGGTATCACCACGGTAGATCGATTGTTCTACTTCCAGTAGCATTTCCTTGCCGCTGAAGGTAACGCCTTCAATGAGCAACCCCGGCGTCTCGGCGGTCAAGCCGAAGTAGCTTTTCGTTGTCTGGTCCAGAAGGATGCTTCGAATGCGTTGCTTGATATCGGTGAGATGCAAACCGTAAACGGTCTCGTAGATTCCGTAGAGTGAGCCGGTCAGGTCGTGATTCGGCAGTCCGGGGCAGAGGACCGACGAAATGAACCGTTCTTCCAGGAGAATGGGTTCATCATCCCCGAAGCGCAACCGGCGGATCCGGTAGACGGGCGGTTGCATGGTATACCGACGGCCATCGATGACGATTTCCCGGGCGTAGTTCAGTTTCGACGCGCCAAGGAGTTTCGTGGATGGAACCCACCCCGACTGCCGCATGTTCTGAGAAAAGCTCAGGATCTTGGTGGCAGAACGCACAACGTCCCGCTGACGGACGAAGGTTCCCCTGCCCTTTATCCGGGTTGCGTAGCCAAGCTGCTCCACATTGGCCAGCGCCTTTCGCGCGGTCGTGTTGCTCACCTTGTCCTCGCGAATGATCTCATTCTCGGAGGGAATCTTCATGCCGCGGGCCAGCTCACCCGACTGGATCCGGTCAATGAGTCGATTACTGATTGCAAGGTACTTGGGCAACATGTTCACGCCGGCGGGACCCGGACGCTTCCCCTGGCTATCGTTCTCATTCCTGTGCTCCTTCCAATCGAATGTCCTGCGCGCGACGCAATCGTACGACGGCTGAGTCTTCGTCGAGTCCAACGTCGTCCCAGGTCACAATCTCACCGGCGGCAACCGATCGCGTTACTCGTGCCCCCGGCGCCAATCCAGCTGGAAGCGCCGGAGCGCCCGGCACCGGTGTTTCATGCATGACACCACGGAAGGTGTACCCCCCAAAGGTATCCAGTGTCTCGCCCGGCGCAAGGCTTCGCTTGGCAACGGTCACCACCTCCGCAGACGGATGATCGAGCGGGACCAGGGTGGTCTCGCGGTTGAGCACGGCGCGAGCGATTGAGATGGGCGCCTCGAGAAACCAGAGATGGTAGGGTCTGAAAAAGGTGAAGTAATTGCCGGACCCCACCTTGAGGTAGTTGAGATCCTGCGCAATCCGCGGGTCGTCCACGCGGACGGTGACAAACACACCACCGGCCATGGACGATCCCTGCACGTAGTCGACCGCTCCAGCAAACCGGGCCAGGCCGCCGTCCTGTTCCAACGCAAAGATGTTGGACACGGTGTCCTGCGTCGCCTCCGGACCGATCATGCCGGGCTGCATCGGCCGGCATCCGGTGGCGTTGGCCACGCAACACATCTCGAACATCGTCTTCGTACCGTCCACGTAGGAAGCCACCTGGAACGGATCCTTGTCCGCCTTCAGAGCAGACTCCCGTACCGTGTCCGGCGT
>DAOWMR010000406.1 GCA_030642995.1 Spirochaetales bacterium | reverse complement strand
GGGCGTCTGGAAACTCCTCCAGCAGGCTCTGGATCTTTGCACTGAACGACGGATTCTTGGAGATGTAGATTGCTCCCTGATCGTGCACGTAGAGGTGACGCTGGAGACACGAGTGATAGAACCTCATGGCTTTCCTGCGGCGCCACTTCGGCACCGCGGTATCATATCGCCAGTACGGATTTGCATCGGCCTGATACGGCATGAAGAACCAGTTGAACAGACTGTCCCACAGGTAGAGCAGGAGCGCCTCGTCTTCTTCGGGCTCGGTCAGCGAGACTCGGTGCATTTTCACGTCACCGAACGTTGTACCGGCCTGGCGTTGGATTCGTTTCTTGAACGGACTTCCGAATAATCGATCCACCATCCAGAATCCCCGCCAGAACTTCCGCTGCGAAATCGACGGCGCGAAGTAGATTTCCCAGGTCTTCATGGCGGTGAACTGCGGATCTGCGGCGAGAAGCCGGTGCAGGAGTGTACTCCCGCTTCTGAAGTTCCCGATGATGAACACCGGCTGTTTGACCGGGGTTCGAAGAGCCCCCGGAAAGAGGATGCGGTCCAGAAAGAGGCCAAGCCGACCTGATCCGACCATCCAGATCATGCACGCGTAGAAAACGACAAGAACCCGTGCCCGATGCCCGGTGATTCGCAGGTGCGGATCGCCGGCCGGGAAGAGCGCGTGTCTGCTGTCAGTCAGGAATTGACGCCAGTTGAAGTACATGACCTAGTAACCCAGAACGCTCGCGAGCCACTTCTCGGTCTCCTTGACCGATGATCCCATGCGACGGGCGTAGTCTGCAACCTGATCACGCCCGAGTTTACCAACTCCAAAGTACTTGCTTTGAGGGTGGCTGTAGTAGAATCCGCTCACACTGGCCCCGGGGGTCATCATTCTACTTTCGGTCAGACCGATTCCGCAGCGCTTCTCAGGATTCAAGAGCTTCCAAATGATCTCCTTCTCCCGGTGGTCGGGACAGGGCGGGTATCCCGGCGCGGGACGGATTCCCTGGTACTGGATCTTGAGCATCGCTTTCAGATCAAGAGCTTCATCAGCGGCATAGCCCCAATAGTCGCGCCGAACGAGCATGTGCAGGTGCTCTGCAAACGCCTCGGCAAGCCGGTCCGCAAGCACTTTGACGAGGATGCTCGAGTAGTCGTCATCTTCGGCGTTGAACTCGGCAACGAGCTCCTGGACGCCAATCCCGGCCGTGACGGCAAACGCACCGATGTAGTCGGCGACCCCTGAATCCTTCGGTGCGATGTAGTCGCACAGACTCAGATAGTACGGTACCTGCTTCTTGGCCTGCTGCTGACGAAGCGTTGGCATCGTCGCCAGAATTTCGGTACGCGACTCATCGGTGTAGATCTCAACTAGGTCGTCGTCGGTCGTGTTCGCCGGGAAGAGTCCGCACACACCGTTTGCGGTGATGGAGGCCTCCTGGATGAGTCTCGCGATCATCGCCTGGGCATCATCGTAGAGCTTGCGTGCCTCACCCTTGTACTTCGAGTCGTCGAGAAGCTCGGGGAACCTGCCCGTGATGTCCCATGCGGGAAAGAAATAGGCCCAGTCGATATATTGGGCAAGAGTCTTGATGGGGACGGAGGTGAGCGTGTGAACCCCCGGCTTGTTGGGCGCCGGCGGCTGATAGCCGGCCCATCCGGGGTCAAATGCATTTGAACGTACTAGCTCAATGGGCAGGAGTTCCCTCCCCTCCATCTTGCCCGCACGCATATCGCGGGTCTTCTGGTGGTCCGCATTGATCTCCGCTATGTAGACGTCCCGGGTCTCATCACTGAGGAGCCGACTCACCACGCCGACCGCCCGACTGGCATCCTTCACGTATACCACCGGACCGGAGTACTCCGGGGCAATCTTCAGCGCCGTGTGGATCTTGCTCGTCGTAGCCCCGCCGATCAGTAGCGGAAGTGAGAGCCCGAGCTTCTCCATCTGCCGGGCGTTGTAGACCATTTCTTCGAGGCTCGGTGTAATGAGACCCGAAAGCCCGATGAAATCAACGTTCTGCTCCCGCGCCACCTCGAGAATATCGGCCGCAGAGACCATGACTCCCAAATCGATCACTTCATAATTGTTACACTGAAGCACGACCCCGACGATGTTCTTCCCGATGTCATGGACGTCCCCCTTCACTGTAGCCATCAGAATCCTGGCCTTCGTATGGGATTCCCCGGCCTTCTGTTCCTCTTCAAGGAAGGGCGACAGGTAGCTGACCGCGGTCTTCATGACGCGGGCGCTCTTGACCACCTGGGGAAGGAACATCTTCCCGCTGCCGAAGAGATCCCCGACGAGGTTCATTCCATCCATGAGGGGGCCTTCAATGACTCTCAGTGCCGTTCCGAGCTTCCAGCGGGCCTCCTCCGCATCAGCGTCCACATAGGCAGTGACACCCCGGACCAGCGCGTGTGAGAGTCGCTCCTCAACCGTGGCTTCCCGCCAGGAAAGATCCTCTTCGCGCTTCTTGCCCCCGGAGCTTACCGTTTCAGCCAGCTCAATGAGCCGGTCGGTGGCGTCATCCCTGCGATTGAGGAGCACATCCTCCACCCGCTCCAGGAGCTCCGGATCAATGTCGGAGTAAACTTCCAACTGGCCCGCGTTCACAATCCCCATGTTCATGCCGGAGCGCATCCCGTGGTAGAGGAACGCGCTGTGCATGGCTTCCCGCACACCGTTGTTGCCGCGGAACGAGAAACTGACATTGCTCACGCCGCCGGAGACGAGCGCACCCGGGAGGTTCTCCTTGATCCAATGGGCGGCCTGGAAGTAGTCCAGGGCGTAGCGCCGATGTTCCTCAATGCCGGTCGCCACCGCAAAGACATTGGGGTCGAAGATGATGTCGTACGGTGCAAGACCCACTTCCTGCGTGAGGATATCGTAGCTTCGTTTGCATACGGCGATGCGTCGCTCCAGCGTGTCGGCCTGTCGCCCGAGCACGTGAACCGCTATCCCCACGAGTTCTCCGGCGGCCAGCGCCAGCG
>DAOWMR010000476.1 GCA_030642995.1 Spirochaetales bacterium | reverse complement strand
TGGTCTTCTGAGCGAGCCCTTCAACGAAGCGCACGGCGCAGATCGCGAGCGGGCTGATGCAAAGCTGATTGATATGGTCGTGGTGAATCTCTACCCGTTCCGAAGTATTGCACGTCGAACGGACGCAGACTTCGAGGATGCGCGAGGCAATATTGATATTGGCGGACCGGCGATGCTCCGTGCTGCGGCAAAGAGCTTCGTACGGGTTGCCGCGATCTGCGACCCGGCCGATTACACAAGCGTTGTTGATGAACTTCGAACGAACGACGGGAGCCTCTCTCTGTCCACTCGCTTCCGTCTGGCTCAGAAGGCGTTCGGACACACGGCGCAGTACGATCGCGCCATCGCAGACTATCTTTCGGACACGAGTTTCAAGAACGTGACGTCTACCTATACCTACGCGTCTCCGGTGGAGTAGTGATGGGCGCATCTGGTATGTATCGGAACATCAATGCGGACGACTTTCCCCGGCACATGGAAATCAGTTTCTTCGACGACGAGCAACGACAGACCCTCCTCTACGAAAAGGTCGCCTGGACGATAGACGGAGAGAGTCGGGGGCTCCGATATGGTGAGAATCCGGACCAGCAGGCCTGTCTCTACCGCCCGATCAACGGAAACCTCCGTCTTGGCGACGTCCAGTGCATCTCACCCGGCCGATTTCTCGCCTCGGACATGGAACTGCTGCAAGCCGGAAAACATCCCGGCAAGATCAACGTGACCGATGCCGACAGCGCGCTCAATATCCTGCGGTATCTTTGTGATCGGCCTGCAACCGTGATTGTCAAACACAACAATCCCAGCGGTGTTGCAGTTGCCGAAACGCTTGCAGAGAGTTACCGCCGGGCATACCTTGCGGATCGTATCGCCGCTTTCGGCGGGGTGGTTGCTGTAAACCGGGAGTTGGATCTGGAGACCGCCGAGCGCATCGGCTCGAGTTACTCGGAGGTTGTCGTCGCGCCGGAGTACGCCGAGGGTACCATTGAGTTGCTTTCGCGTCGGAAGAACCTTCGGATCATGAAGATCGCGGCTCTGGATCGGTTGCATGAATACCGGACCGAGCGTGTGGTTGAATTCGATACACTGATCGACGGCGGAATTGTCGCGCAATGGTCACAGGTTCCGAAGGCGACTTCCGCCGATGACTATGCCCTCGCGGAGAGTGTGCACAAGGGGGGGACGCACCGCATTCGCCGGGAACCGACGCCGGCCGAACGATCGGATATGCATTTTGGTTGGTTGGTACAGTTTGGTGTGACCAGCAACTCCGTCATCTACGTGAAAGATGAGACGACCGTGGGAATCGGAACGGGTGAACAGGATCGGGTCGGCGTGGCTGAGATCGCCCGAGACAAGGCGTACCGGAAGTATGCCGATCGACTCGCATGGGAAACGATCGGCAAACCGCTCCATGAGTTGGACACTCATCAGCGAAACGGAATTGAGGAAGAAGCAAGAGCGGCACACGGGGGTCTTGAGGGTTCAATTATGGTGTCCGATGCGTTCTTCCCGTTCCGTGACGGTGTTGACGTTGGTATCCGAGAAGGAGTGACAGGAATTGTTCAGCCGGGTGGTTCAATAAGGGATTGGGAAGTCATTGATGCGTGCAACGAGTCGGACGTGACAATGGTTTTCACGGGTCAGCGCAGCTTCCGTCATTGAAATGGCGAGGGCGTCTTCAGGAGGTTTTGTATGAGTGATGGTAGGGACATTGTTCCCACCAAGACGTTGGTCAAGCAAGGAACTACCGGCGTTGGTGGTATTGTCGGCGGAGCGGCGCTCCTTCTTCTCGGCGGATTGGGGCCCATCGGGGGCGCAGTAATCGGCGGTATACTTGCACTCGGCGGCATTGGAGTTGCCACATCGAGTAAGGAGGACCGAACCGCCGGCGGCATCATGGCCAGCGCCGGTGTACTGACGATCATTTCGGGAATCGGCTGGGGATTCGGCGGGGCGCTCCTGTGGGTCGGTGGTATCGGGCTGCTTGGCCTTGGTGCATACAGCCTGTTCAAGTTCATCAAAGGACTCAGATCGCGCCGGTAGCAAAGGATCGCACAAAGCCTTCAACAACGGTCGGGCATTCTCCGACTGTAGTAGCAGGGGGGCTTGTGCGAACTCGCGCGTTTTTTCTGCTTGCTTTTCTGCTCGTGGCCGGTCTTGCCGGTGCTGTCGCTGCTCCACCTGAGCGCAACACCTCACTCTCGGAGCGCATGGAGTGGCTGGTCGCCAATCCTGAGCACCCTGCCGTCGCCGAGGTCTTCTCCAACGTGCTGGAGGACGCCCGGTCGATGACAGATCTCGATGCAATTCGCCGGCGAGTTCTGCCCTCTCTTGTTGAGCCGGAGGTGCGGTTTAACGGTACTCGCGTCCT
>DAOWMR010000032.1 GCA_030642995.1 Spirochaetales bacterium | reverse complement strand
GGAAACACGGGCGACTCACAGATCGATCACCGGCAGGCCACGAGCGAGCAGATCGAGCAATTGTTGGTCGCAGAACTCGAGTTGCTGGAACGACTTGAAGACCTGGTGGAAGCAGCTCTCTCCGGCACGGACAACGCGGCGGCCGCGACCGGTGCAGCGCTCGCGCGTGCGTTTGAGCTCTGCGATTACGTGGCGGTGGATTTCCCCGATTTTACCGGTGAGTTTGGGCTAGATCGCCCATTTCTGACTCGAATACGGGTAGCAATCGATTTCTACAGAGACCGGCTCGTCCGGTCTGTCCGGCCGAACGGCTCACTCAGACATCATCGCTCTTGAGTGCGGATAGAAACGCGCTCTGAGGCACTTCGACGTTGCCGACGAGTTTCATCCGTTTTTTGCCCTTTTTCTGCTTCTCCAGCAGCTTGCGCTTGCGCGATATATCACCGCCATAGCATTTCGCGGTTACGTCCTTCCGGAGTGCGTTGATTGTTTCGCGGGCGATGATTGTGCTTCCCACGGCACCCTGCAGCGGAATCTTGAACTGATGCCGCGGGATCTCCTCTTTCAGCCGGCGGCAGATCTGACGCGCCCGGCCGGCCGCATTTTCACGGAAAACCAGCTGACTCAGTGCGTCCAGCGGCTTGCCGTTCACCAGGATATCCAGCTTGACCAGCACAGTCGGCCGATAGTCAATGATCTCATAGTCAAACGATGCATAGCCGCGACTCACGGTCTTGAGCTTGTCGTAGAAGTCAAAAAGCACCTCCGTCAGGGGCATCTCATAGACAATCTGAACCCGGCGTTCATCAAGATAGTGCATGTTCTGCTGGATGCCACGTTTCTCCAGGCACAGGGCCATGACGTTCCCGAGATACACGGAAGGAGTGAGAATGTCGGCGCGTATGTAGGGTTCCTGAGCTGAGTCAATTGTCCCGGGGTCCGGGTAGATCTCAGGATTGTCCACATCGATCTCCGTACCGTCGGTCAAGGTCACCTGATACTTCACCGACGGTGCGGTGAGCACAATGGACAGGTTGAACTCCCGTTCAATGCGTTCCTGGACCACTTCCAGATGCAGCATCCCCAGGAAACCACAACGAAACCCGAATCCAAGTGCGGCCGAACTATCCTTCTCATAGACCAGGGACGCGTCGTTGAGTTTGAGCTTGTCCATCGCCACCGCCAGTTCATCGTAATCGTTTGCATCTACCGGGTAGATGGAGCTGAAGACGACCGGCTTGACGTCACGAAAGCCCGGTAGTGGTTCCGCGCATGGATTTACCGCGGTGGTTATCGTATCACCCACCCGGATATCCGAGATGGTCTTGATCCCGGCGATCATATAACCAACATCCCCCGCGTGAAGCTCGTCGGTTTCAACAAGGACAATACGAAATTGACCGGTCTCCTCCACCTTGTGGCGTGCGCGCGAGGACCAAACGAGTATCTCGTCACCAGGCCTCAGACTACCGTCAAAGACACGGAGGTGGACAATCACACCGCGATACGGATCGTAATGCGAGTCAAAGATGAGTGCTCGCAACGGAGCATCCACGACACCAGAAGGCGCAGGGATCTGCTTCACGAGCACCTCAAGCAACTCAGGCACTCCCTCACCGGTCTTCGCCGAGATAGAGACGGCACTTTCCGCGTCCAGCCCCAGATCGCTCTCTATCTCTTCTTTGGCTCGCTCAATGTCGGCGGCGGCAAGGTCAATCTTGTTGATTACGGGAATGATCTCCAGATCGTGATCTGTTGCCAGATAGAGATTTGAAACCGTCTGAGCCTCAACGCCCTGTGTCGCATCCACCAACAGGAGAGCGCCGTCACACGAACTGATTGCCCGCGACACTTCGTAAGAAAAATCGACATGCCCCGGTGTGTCCACCAGATTCAGTTCGTAGGCTGTTCCGTCCTCACCGGTGTAGGGCAGGCTGACCGCCTGGCTCTTGATGGTGATCCCGCGCTCGCGTTCAATGTCCATGCTGTCCAGGATCTGGTCTTTGAACTCACGTTCCGCGATGATCTTGGCGCGCTGGATGAACCGATCGGCCAGGGTGCTCTTCCCGTGATCAATATGGGCAATAATGCAGAAGTTTCGAATCTGAGACTGTTTCATTGTGTGGCCTAAAATAAACAAATGGACATCTATCCGTCCAGAATCTGGCGAACGCTGCGTGTAAGGGTGCCGGGATCAACGGGTTTCTCCAAAAAATGGAACCCCATCGTGAGGCGCTCTTCATCGGACAGCGAAGAGTCCGGGTAACCGGACATGAGAATCACGCCGATATTCGGCCGTGATTCCCGGAGCCGTATCGCAAGATTCACTCCCGACATGAGCGGCATCACGATGTCCGACAAGAGGAGATGAATGGTACCTCCGAAGTTTTCAGCCTCCAGCAACGCCTCGCCCGCGTTTGAAGCATCCAGAACCTGGTAGCCCTTCTGCCGGAGCAATCGCGAGACGAGCGTTCGTATTGAGTCATCATCCTCGACAAGGAGAATGGTTTCAGCTCCCGTGTCCTTCTCAGGACTCTCCGTCTCTATCCGCACACCGGTACCACCTTCCAGGTAAGCGGGCAGACACACGGTGAACGTTGTCCCCTCACCCAACCGGCTCTCCACATCAATGAAACCGCGGCTCTGCGAAACAATTCCATAGACGGTCGAGAGGCCAAGCCCCGTTCCCTTCCCGCACTCCTTTGTGGTGAAGAACGGATCAAAAATCCGGCCCGCGGTCTCAGGATCCATCCCGGAACCGTTGTCCGAGACAGTCAGAACAACAAACTCGCCCGGTTCCACATCATCCCGTCCAATGACATCCGAAAGAGAGACATACTTGCCTTCCGTCCTGATGAGCAAACGACCTCCGTCAGGCATTGAGTCCCGCGCATTGACCACCAGGTTCGTGATTACCTGTTCGAGTTGGCTTGGATCTGCAAACACAACGCCCGGACCACCCGTGAGTTCAATGGTAAGAGATATATTATCCTTCAGAAGTTGGCGAAGGATGGCTTCAACCTCTGTCAGTGCTGCGTTGAGATCAGTCGGTCGCCGCTCTACGTTCTGATTTCGGCTGAACGATAACAGCTGCTTGGTCAGCGCAGCCGACCGCATGGCCGCCTTCTGAATCCCCTCAACGTCATTGACAATTGCCTCCCGACCCGGGATGTCGGCGTCGCCGAGTTCGTCGATGATGAGCCTTGAATAGCCCATGATAACCGTCAGCAGATTGTTGAAATCGTGGGCGATCCCGCCGGTCAGTCTCCCAATTGCTTCCATCTTCTGGGATCTCAGAAGTCGCTCGCTCTGTGCACGCACGATACGCTCGTTTTCGATCCGCCTTGAGATATCATGGAGCACCCATACCCAGCCATTCTGCTCGCCGTTTGCGCTATGCAAGGGCGTCGTGGTTCGCTCCACCGGTACAACCCGGCCGTCTACGATTTCGGCGATGAACTCACCCTTGATTCCGCTCTCGCCGGATCCGGCGTGCCGTTCAGCGTCCTCAACCGGCTCAACACCGTTTCCGTTCTCGGGGAGTCGTTTGCGAAATTTCACCCGGTCATCAAGCGACGTACCGACTGATCCCGCAGGATCAAGTCCCAACAGGTCACACGCAACAGAATTGAGGAACTCAATCCGACCTGATTCATCGGTCACGATCACCGCGTCAACGATACTCTCGAGAGTTGTGCTGAACAGTCGCTCGCGCTGAACCACCATCTGCTCCATCTTGTGCCGATAGAGCGAGATAATGATGGCCGTGCGGAGCTCTCGTTCCTCAAACGGCTTGATGATGTAGGCAAAAGGTTGCGAAAGCTTGGCTCGATGCAGTGTGTCGTCATCCGCATATGCAGTCAGCATGACAACCGGAACATTGTGCTCGGTCTTGATGATCTTTGCGGTCTGGAGCCCATCCAGCTCACCGCGAAGGCGTATATCCATGAGAATAAGATCAGGCTGTTCGTCTTTCATCGCAGCGAGCGCCGACTCGCCGCTCAAGTGGATGCCGGCCACGTCGTAGCCGTAGTTCTCGACGTACTTCTTGATGTCCAGGGCGATAACCTGCTCGTCCTCAACGATCATGATCCGTTGCTCGGGCATCTGATTACTCTCCGACGCAATCGTACTAGAGAAAGGTATCCGTCTCAACATAGGCAGGGAGCTGTATCCCTGTCTGCATGAAGCCCTCGGTGCGTTTTTTCACGACTATCCGAAGGAACGCAATGCCCAATTCTTCATCTACTCTGAATTCGCGCTCGGCAAACGTATCTCCCGCCGTGATGCCCGTCTCATCCGCGACGCTGCCGCGATACACTCTGTCCACCCGGTACGTCCTGAACAGAGAAGCCCCGCCCTCCCGGCTTACCCGCATCCCGTAAAGAACCGGAAAGAGCCTGTCCGGCAGGTCTTCTTCCAGTGCAACCTCCACCGGACTGAACGGACGCTCTCCAAGAGCAACCAAACCGGCCATTGTCTCATCGCCCCTGATCCAGGTCACCGGCAAGAGAGCGCCGGGATCATATGACAGAATGATGCGTTGCGCCGATCCGATCCGAGAGGATTCCCATTGCCCAATTTGGGTGATGACATCACCGGGGATGAGACCTGCGGCGACCGCGGGCGAGCGGTGCGCCACGTAGCTGACTTCCAATCCCCTGGACACCGGCTCCACTGCTACACCGATCCACGGATGCACCACCTCTCCCTCAGTGTAAAGATCGGGCAGGAAAGGTTGTATCCAGTACGACGGTATGGCAAAGTTCACGCCCTCGAACTGCTCTATCCCGGCGAATACCACGCCGACAAGATTGCCGTTCTCGTCCAGCAGAGGCCCACCAGAACTTCCGGGGTTGATCGGAACATCAACCTGAAGTGCGTCGCCCATCTGCAGAAAACGACGCCCGGTTGCGGAGATGATCCCGGAAGTGATGGTATTCTCCAAACCGCCCGGGGAACCGATGGCGATGATACGGCGCCCGGGCTCCAATGCGCGAATATCCGTGAAGGACAGGACGTACGGCGCGTCCAGCTCAATCTTCAGAAGAGCGATATCAAAAATACGGTCGTAGCCTACCACGCGCGCAGGCACCCGCTCGTCCGGGTCATCGGGAAGCCGCACATAAAGCCTCGTGTACCCCTCGTATTCCGTGTCAACTTCGCTCGCGATGACGTGGTGATTCGTAATGAGGTATCCCCGAGGATCGATGAAAAAGCCGCTGCCAATCACCCGGTCCGGATACCCTATCCCGCCCTCAAGCCGAATTCCCCGGTTCACCCATACGGTGACGGTACCATCCACCGCATCAATCGGCGAGGTTGATCCGGCAACGAACGTCGCCATCTCATCGTTCTCGCTCAGCCAGTGGTCGCCGAGTATGTGTGCGGCGACTTCGGCTGCGTATCGATTGTTCAACGCCAGAGCTCCCCATGCCAGCTCTTCAACGATCTCAATCGGAAGGCTGGAGAGCTCGGGAACCCGGAGAAGCGTAGCAATGGCTGCCGGACCATTCCCCTCCGCCTGGTACCGCCTGGCAAGCCTGAGGTAGAGATCGTTCAGATTCACATCCTCGGGCAGAGGCTGATCCAGCACCTGGAGGTTCCGATAGAGCCGGATCGCCTCTTCCACCTCATCAGCTTCCATCGCCCGGCTGAAGTCACCGGCAATGCGCTCAACCGCCTGATCTTGCAGGGTCTCGAGTTCGCCGACGGAAAGGAGATTCTCGCTACGCAACCCGGAAATGCGCCCGATTGCAATCTCGGGCCGCCCCCGGGCTATTTCATTCCGGATTTCCGCGAAAATCACTTCGGATCGTTCGGCAATAGTGGCTTCGGGTTCAGAGGCACATCCAGTCAAGATCAACAGCAGAGAAGCCGTGAGGGCGAGAACAGGCCGGAGGATAACAAGACCGCCGGGTCTCACCGATCATTCTCCAGAAATGGGAACTGAAGTCGTACTGAGTTGGTCCAGATACCAAATTCTCGTACATCAATAGCGCCATTCTGGTCCAGGTCCCATTCGCGCTCTCCGCCCTCGCGGGCATATTCGATCACATCCGGCGTCCCGTTATCGTCTTCGTCCACGACCATCATTGAAAAACGCCCGTCAACATAGGCCTCGGCGACCTCAAAATAACCGTCTCCGTCAATGTCCCGTAAGGCAGTGACAGGCAGCCCGGCCCGGTAGACTACAAGGTGATCCATCGCACCGTCCCCGTTGGTGTCCCAACTACTCCGAACCACAATCCCCTCTTCCAGGCTGTTGTCTTGTATGATCCGACCCCCGCGGTCGCGCTCCTCAACAGATGCGGCGGCGAGAGTCACGGCGCTGAGATCCAGCCCAACAAAATCGGCAGGAAGCTTCAGAGATGATGCCAGGCTCGGCCCGTCGGCGGGTAGCTCCAGGAGAATAGGAATGCTGATAGCGAACGGGAGGAGGTTGTGCCTGTTACTTCCGACGGAAAGTGGAACGGTGACTGTCCGAACGAATGGGTAGCGGTCGTAATCTGCGATCACCATGCCCGCCGCCTGTTCCACCGTGAGTTGCACCGGCTCCCCGTCACGCAGGACCACCTCCACCTCGTTGATCCCATTCTGATCGGTGTCAATCTCCCAGCGTTCAACCGAACCATCAACGACAGTGACTCGCTCCTCCCAGAATCCGTCTCCATCACCGTCGGAGTACGACAATCCGCTGAACTGCCGAACGCCGGCGACAAGCGTCTCAAGAGTAACGCCCGCCGGAACCGTTTCTATCGCCTCCAGAAGCACGTCCCTCCGGCCGTACCCGTTCAGACGAACGAATGTTTCCACGATATCGCCGTCGCCCGACCCGGCGACCGCAAGAACAATGGCTGCATCTTGTCCACCTATTTCCAGATAGGTTTCAAAGGCCCACATCCGCTCGGACGAGATTGGCGCAGTGAGCGCATAGCGTAGAACGGCGGCCTCCATGGGCGGTCCGTCGACGCCGGCGCGAAGCAATCGATCCAGTTCGCGACGATACCGGAAGCTCGGTGACGGCTCGGACTCCAGCTCCAGGAGGAAGAACCGTGGATCGTTGGGAAACTGCCGTCTGCCGGCCGCAACGGCCCGGTTCGCTCGAACACCGTTTCCCATTTGTACCGATGCCCGGGCCTCAACTGCAAGCGCATCGGCCACGAGCCTCTGGTCCAGGTCCGGAGCGCTCAGGTCTGCTCCACCCAGCATGCTCAGCGCGTCATCCAGCCGACGAGTACGCAGAAGAACCTCGGCGTAGGCAACAACAGCGTGATTCCGATCAATGCTCGCAAAGCTGTCCAGTGCAAGTGCCCGCTCGAAATCTGCAAGGACCGGGATAGTCCGTTCCTGAATGCCGCGTTGAAGGTATGCTCGAAGGAAGAGGGCGTCGCTCGAAGTAGGGTCAAACTCCAGGGCGGACTCTACGAGAGCAAGCGCATGCTCCACATTGGTTGATTCGTTCTCAATCGCATCAACGTAGAGTAAAGAGAGGTCGCGGTTGAGTTCCGCCGTATCAGCGCCGGCGACGAGAGCAACAACGCCGACAATGAGTGCAATTGGCGTTCTGAACAGCGTTGACCGTTTCACAGCACTCCGTTATGCGCCCGCCGCGCCGTCTTCGTCATCCGTGGAGAGATCCGTAGCGCTCTTTCGCGCCGGCATGCCCAGAAGATCCCTGACCTCCGTGTCCGTCAGCGTTTCCTTCTCCACGAGCGCCTCGGTAAGAGCGACCAGCTCGTCCTTGTGTTCGGTAAGGATCCGTCCCGCATCCTCCAGGGACTCCGTCAGGATCTTGCCTACAGCACTATCAATCGCACGGGCGGTCTCTTCCGAGTAGTCCTTGTGGCGAGCGATCTCCTTGCCAAGAAAGATAGGCTGATCTTCCTGACCAAAGGCCGTTGGGCCCAGATCACTCATCCCCCACTCAGTGACCATCCGACGGGCCAGGTCTGTTGCCTGCTTCAGATCGTTCTGGGTGCCCGTTGTCGTCTCGGAGTAGAACATCTCCTCGGCAACGAAACCACCATAGGAAATCTTGATGCGATCAACGAGGTATCCCTTGCTCTTGGAGTATTCGTCCTTCTCAGGCAGCGAAAAGGCGGCTCCAAGGACACGGCCTCGCGGAACAATAGTCACCTTGTGCAGAGGGTCCGCATTCGGTAGGTAGTAGTGCAGCAGAGCGTGACCCGCCTCGTGACATGCTGTTTTCCGCTTCTCTTCGGCGCTGATGATGCGCGAGACCTTCGCCACACCCATCAGGATCTTGTCTCGGGCTTCTTCAAAATCGCCCATTTGAACGAGTTCACGATTCTTTCGGGCGGCGTGCAACGCTGCCTCATTCACCAGGTTTGCGAGATCTGCCCCCGAAGTACCGGGAGTCGCCCGGGCAACTCGACTCAGGTCTACCTTGGAGGAGAGCGGCACCTTCGAACTGTGGATCTTGAGGATTGCCTCGCGTTCCTCCTTGTCCGGCATGTCGATCTCAACCTGACGATCAAATCGCCCTGGACGAAGGAGCGCCGGATCAAGAACATCCGGCCGGTTTGTGGCCGCGAGGAGCATTACACCGTCCTTGGTGTCAAAGCCGTCCATCTCAACGAGCATCTGATTGAGCGTCTGCTCCCGCTCGTCGTGGCCTCCACCGTAACCGGCGCCTCGCGTGCGTCCCACAGCGTCCAACTCATCTATGAAGAGAATACATGGCGCATTCTTTCTCCCCTGTTCAAAGAGGTCGCGAACGCGGCTGGCACCGACGCCAACAAACATTTCCACGAAATCTGAACCGGACATGTGGAAGAATGGTACGCCCGCCTCACCCGCGCAAGCTTTGGCAAGCAGGGTCTTGCCGGTACCCGGCAGTCCGACGAGGAGCACGCCCTTGGGTATTCGCGCGCCTATTCGGGTGAACTTGGAAGGATTCTTCAGAAACTCAACAACTTCCTGCAACTCGTACTTCGCCTCGGCCTGGCCGGCGACATCCGCAAAGGTAGTTTTCTTGCCGTCCTCGGCAAACTTCTTCGCCCGGCTCTTTCCGAATGAAAACGCCCGGTTGCCGGCTCCCTGCATCTGTCGGAACATGTACCAGATGAAGATGAATCCGATGATCCAGGGGAAAATGCTCAACATGAGTTGCCAGCCGGAGATACTTCCGCTCGCGCCCGTGGTGGGCACTCCCTCGTCAAGGAGGGTCTGAATGAGCTGGTCATCGAAGTAAGGAATTTGCGTCCGGAAAAACGCGCTGTCTCCGCTCACGCCCCGCAATCGGCCCCTGATCTCGTATTGATCGATGATCGTGACGGATTCAACCTGATCCTGCTCTACATAATTGAGAAAGGCCGAATAATCGATCTCCATGCCCTGCGTGCGCCCGGGTGACGACAGCAAAACGATGAAAATGCCGAATATTGCAACGAGAAGGATGAGAGCAAATCGATTGTTCTTGAATTTGAACCCAAATGGCCCCGGATCTTGTTGGTTGTTGTTGCGATTCTCAGCCATTTCTTTCCACTCCGCGATTCACCAAGGTACACGTCACTCCACCGGATGCCGGTCTGCGGGCAACAACATCACGGCCGGAACCGACACCGTCGGCCAGCATGGCCACGACACCGTCGCGATCACAGACAACCGTAACCAAATGCCGCTGCCGCTGCGGAACACGCTGCTCCGCGAGGAGTGAGGCAACAGATTTGTGCCCGCTCGCTGTCCTGATCTCGTCTCCGACTCGGTGAGACCGGATCACCAACGGCTCGCGTACCTGCTTCAACTCTAACACAGACGGCTGGACGTCTGTGGTCTCTTTTTCGCCCGAATAGACCGTTACGGTAAGGCCGGTTGGAAGTTTCACAGCCACTCCGAGAGCGACAGAGCGAAGATACCCATATTCAGCGCTCTCGACAACATCGGCCGACCACAGCAGACGCTCGCCCTCGCGTTGGATGTGGCTTCCGCGTCCGCGTACGATCGTTCCTGCCGGCCTCGCGGGTCCAAGGAGGGGAGCAAAGAAAGGGACTGAGATGCGCGAAGCCGGCTTGATCATTCCGCGTCGATGAGCCTCCCCAAAGAGCGACAACAGTCGGGCCTCTCTGGAGGCCAGGTAAAACGCACCGGCGTCCATGGAAGAGTTCTCCCCATCCACCACCCAGAACAGCGCCTCTGCCTCTTCCTGGGCAACTCGGCGCCGTCCCTCGGCATTGCGCTGCAGCGCAAGAATCGCATCGCGAAACGCGGGAAATTCATCTTCCAACTCGGGGAGAACCTCATGGCGCATGCGATTCCGTTGGTGAACGGTCTCCGCATTTGTCGCATCCTCGCTCCACGACGCACCAGCTTCACGGAGGAACTCCTCCACCTGCCGTCTGGGCACCGAGAGCAGCGGCCGCAGCATCACCAGATTTCCCGAAAGCAACCGGCGTGCAGGTATGCCGGACAGGGCCAGGGGATCAACACCACGCTCAAGTGCCATGAGCACCGTTTCAACCTGGTCGTCCTCCGTGTGCCCGGTGCAGATCCAGCCGGCGTCCACTGCGCGGGCTGCACGCACGAAAAATCCGTACCGCACCGAACGAGCGGCGGCCTCAATCCCGGAGCCTTCCACCGATGCGAGGGCCCGGATAGCGCCGCGTTTCGCACAGTCGGTTACCAGCGACACACCCAGGCAATCGCACGCCTTCCGAACAGAGGCAAGATCTGCCGCGTGTGCCTCCGGCGCACGCAGCTTATGGTTGAAATGACAGGCGACGAGGTTGATATGCTGTCCATCGCAGTAGTCGTGCAGGCTGTACAGGAGGGCGGTACTGTCGGCTCCACCGGAGACCGCGGCAAGCACCGAACCGGGATTGCCGCGAGGCTCGGCATTCAGCATCGCCTCAACCGTCTCCACGATAGTCATGATCGCCGGTTGAGTGCGTTCATAACGACGTCGGCAGATTCCGTCAGGAGTGCTTCCACCGCCCACGCGGCAAGGGATACTGCACCTTCGTACAGCTCGGCCTCGCGCTCGGGCGGACACCCGAGAACGTGGTCCACAACTGAATCGCCGGACTCGGGACGACCGATGCCCACGTAAAGTCGCATGAACTCCCCGGTGCCCAGAATACCCATGATGGAGGCAAGCCCGTTGTGCGACCGGGCGCTCCCCTTCCGTTTCAATCGCACCGTTCCGGGTGGAAGATCCAGATTGTCGCAAACCACCAGCAGATCACCGACATCGGCGCCGGCACGCTTCAGCAGTGCAGGCATCACGTTGCCTGATCGATTCATGTAGGTCAAGGGTCGGGCCAGAATGATTCCGGAAGAACCCGACCGTCCCGTCCATTCGTAGGGACGCAGAAATGGTTTCTTCAGAGAGAGATCTCGTGAGGCCGCTACGGCCTCGACGACGTCAAATCCAACGTTATGCCGGGTCCCAACAAAACGAGGGGCAGGATTTCCCAATCCAA
Source organism: Spirochaetales bacterium (assembly GCA_030642995.1). Taxonomy (GTDB): domain Bacteria; phylum Spirochaetota; class Spirochaetia; order DSM-27196; family SLST01; genus JAHOYX01. The sequence goes on along the minus strand of DAOWMR010000032.1, from coordinate 1,232 downwards.
CAACGAGCAGGATTACTCCTCGGAGGCTTCCTTCTCGGCGCCTTCGGCGCCTTCTGCACCTTCCTCGCCTTCTTCGCCTTCCTCGCCTTCTTCGCCCTCGAGTTCCTCTTCTTCTTCGACAATCTCAGCGCGGGCGGCGGCAACGATCACGACGACCTGATCCAGGCCGTTCAGAATCTTCACACCTTCAGGAACCTCAATACCGGAGACGTGGATGGAGTGCCCAACCTCGAGTTCCTCAACGTTAACTGTGAAACCTTCGGGAATGTCCTTCGGCAAACACTCAATTTCAAGACTGTGAAGTTGTTGTTCAAGAATTCCGCCTTCGCGGGCTCCGATGGCCGATCCTTCAATGCGAACAGCCACATTGGTACGAAGCATCTTCCCCTTCTCGATCTCATAGAAATCGATGTGCTGCAGAGCACCGGTAATGATGTCTTCCTGATAGTCCTTGATGAGTACATCGCGGTCTTTGCCGCCAATTGTGAGCCGAATAATCTGGCTCTCGGAAATCACCCGGAACTGCCGACGAAATTCGTGCGCGTCCAGCGTGATGCTGACGGGATCCTGACTTCCGTAAACGACAGCGGGAATCTTTCCCGCCAGACGAAGGCGACGGGATGCAGCAGATCTGAGTTCTGTGCGGGTCTCGGCTTGCAGGGTTTTCTGCTCCATGTATGACTCCTGAATGCGAAACTTACTGATTGATTCCAGTCTCGAACAGTCCTATTCGACCGCTTCTTGCGACTCTGGTCGCAATTCCTGCGACTCGGGGTGCTCTTCGGACGGCTTCTGGTCCTTTTCGACCGGCTCGACGTCACGTACCGGCTCGTTCTCCTGCTCGTAAGCTTCCAGAATTCGACTCTGAAGCTCACCTCTGAATTCCGTATTGATCGGATGTGCTACGTCCTTGTACTCACCATTCTTTGTGCGTCTACTGGGCATCGCAATGAACACCCCGGACCGCCCTTCGATCACCTTCACATTATGTACAACGAAACATCCGTCGAATGTCACGGTAACGTACGCCTTGAGTTTGCCCTCTGATTCCACCTTTCGGATCCGGATGTCCGTGATCTCCATGCTGGTGCTCCTTCAGATCGCCGTGCAGCCGTGGGCACCGACGTCCCATGCAGTTGTGTCACGGTGACCGTGATACAATGACAAGACCCGGGTTGTAGCCGATTATTATACGGCATTGGTCATAGATGTCAAACGATCCGTCGGGCCGG
>DAOWMR010000499.1 GCA_030642995.1 Spirochaetales bacterium | reverse complement strand
CTGTTCGCCATCTTCAATGACACGGTCCTCGGCATCACCGAAAGCGAACGCGTGCCTGCCACGATCGCGGTTGATTACGTCGTCGCCGGCGAGCCCGGGCAGGTTTCGGAAGTCGTCGCGGTGGAGTTCCACGACCGGAATACCCTTACCTGGAACGATGACAGAAAAGTGGCTATGTTCATCACGTCGCGTGACCCCGAGCTCAAGATGTGGGCTGGGAATCTCTCGGCTGCCGTGACGAACCAGGGAATGACCGCCATCGACAAACATCTCCAGCATGCCATCATGATGCACGCGGCCCTGGCCGGTGCGGGTCTCGCCTATGGACCCGATCCCGCCACACCGTACGCGCAGATGTCCGAGGACCCCTTCGCGCTGGACTACGTGCAGTTTCCGCTCCAGACGCTCACCGCACGGACGGGCGATTGCGATGATCTATCAGTTGTCTACGCGACGCTCCTGGAGGCGGCCGGCCAGTCAACCGCCCTCGTGCTCACCCCGGGGCATATCTTCGTTGCCGTGAAGTTGGACGCTGATCCGACAACTGCCGCCAATCAGTACCTCATGCCTGAGGACCTCATCATCCACGAGAACGAAGTATGGCTGCCCATTGAGGTCACTTACATCGGGAAGGACTTCGTTGAAGCATGGTCGGTCGGGGCACGGCAGTGGCGTGAGAGCTCGGGGCGCGGAGAGGCTCTATTCATTCCGGTTGCCGACGCCTGGCAAACCTACCCTTCGGTCGCCTTTTCCGTCAGCCGCGCACCACTCACTGTTCCGGATTTGGATCCCATTGTTGCCGACTTTCAGCGACAGCTCGGGCAGTTCGTGAGACGGGAGATCTCAGCGCGGGAAGCAACGCTCCTGGATCGATTTCAACGCGAGCGCGGTGACTACCGGAATAGAAATCGTTTGGGTGTCCTCTACGCTCGGTACGGACTGTACGATGAAGCCGAGGAGGTATTCCAGGCACTGGTTGCGGACACCGAGCACCTCCCGGCACTCGTCAACCTGGGAAACATTCTCTTTCTTCGGGGCGATATTGCAGGCGCCGAGGCTCACTATCGCCGCGCGGTGGATCGGGAGTCGGAGAACGCCGCTGCGCTCCTTGGGATGGCTCGTGTGAACTATCAGATGGAGAATTACGGTGCGGTCCGACAGTACTACGAGCGACTAACGGCGGTGAGTGGCGAGTTGGCCGGCCGGTATGCTTATCTCAGTCTGCGGGGTGACGCCACATCACGAGCGAACGATGTGGCCACCATGTCCACGAATGTGGAATGGGAGGAGTGAAGATGCAACGGAGGAACGCCGTGATTCGGGTCGGCCGTGGTGTGGTGCTCTTGGCGGTGATCGTTCTCCTCGGCAGTTGCGAGGGTGTCACGCGTCTACGTCAGTCCCTGGAATGGCTCACGGAGGTCAACCAACACGGAGGGTCCCTGGCACGGAGCTACGGGCTTGGGGGAAACGACCAATTTGTCGCCATCGTGCAACCGCCGGGCCCGTACGCAGATCTCTCGGAGGGATTCCTGGCAATTGGGCATTCAGATTCCTGGGGATGGAACAGCAGTCTCTGGATCCTGGCGATTGATGCGAACGGCGTGCCGCAGAACCAACTCCTGTTCGAGGGCGATGGTGTTGAAATTGTGGATGCCGAATGGGTTTCCACGGGCGGAGAGAGCTCCGGGCAACTGGTCATCATCGGCAATGCAACAGATGTTGTCGGGGATCTCATCATCGTTCAGATCGATTTCGACACTCTCGTGGTCACCGGCAGCCAGCCCGCCGCGGATGCGGTCGTCCACCGGATCAGCGCTCCTTCTGAATTGGTCGTGGTAGATCTTCTCTGCGCTGATCTGGGCCACACGTATATGGTGGGGTCCTCCGGTGGTCATCCTATGCTGATGCTCCTGGATCTGTCGGTCACCCCGCCCGAAATCGGGTGGCAACAGCGGCTCTCTGAGATTGACGGCGAATTCACCTCGGTCGTTTACGCAGACGGCGGGATTTACATGGCGTGTGGGACTGTCGCATCCGGAGAAGATTGGAACGTTCTTGTCACCGGATTTGACCCTACCGGAACAGTTCTGTGGGCACGAGAGATTGGTGACTCGTCGCCCCAGCGCGCCGGCGTGGTATTGTGGATG
>DAOWMR010000376.1 GCA_030642995.1 Spirochaetales bacterium | reverse complement strand
GTCCGGAGAGTCGATCAGTCCATAATCGATCTATTCCCAGCAGATGAATCAGGGAATCGCCGTGCTTCCCGCTGAGTTTCTCGATGAGCCGAGTTCGTCGAAGGAGTTCTTCGTCGGTGAAGTAATCTGCTCGTTCTTTGGTGCCGGGGATGGCGAGATATTCCCGCACTCGACGGGCAAATCTTGCTTTCCCGGTCATGGCCAGGACAACAACGATCAGAATTAGCGCTGCGACTGCTCCGGCCCCAACGTACACGTAGAGCGACTGTCCGATCACGAAATTGATTACATCCTGCATTCAACCACCCCGCTAATTCTTCCCGACGACATTGTATATCGGGATTGGTTTTACTTTGCCTTTCACCTTGACGGGTTTTCTTTCCTGAATCTTGAACACGTCGCCGAGGTGCTTACGGGTGTCACCGGTGATGATTACTTCACCGGCTCCGGCAACACCCTCAAGGCGAGCCGCAATGTTGACGGTGTCGCCAATCACCGTGTAGTCCATCCGTCGTGAAGATCCTACGTTCCCCGCGACCAACGGTCCCGTATGCAATCCGATGCCGATACGGAGCTTAGACGCTTTGCCCGTGAAGAAATTCCTGGACTTGGAGTTGACGAGTTCCTGGATTTCCACGGCGCAGCTCACGGCTTCCACCGCGTCATACTCTTCGTTGACCATCGGCACACCCCAGGCGGCCATGATGCAGTCACCAATGAACTTGTCTATGTATCCCCGATGCCGGATCACGATCTCCACCGCCTCGCTGAAGTACTCGTTCAGTACCTGTACGATGTATTCCGGGTCCTTGCCCTCGGAGAAACTCGTGTATCCACGGATATCGGCGAAGAAGATTGTAGCAAGTTTGGTGCCTCCACCGGGTTTCACCAGTCCGGGCTGGTCGACGAGGCTCTGTACGATGTCATTGGACAGGTACCGGGCGAACATATCCTTGATGACGCGGCGTTCTTCGCTGACGACGTTCATCTGTTGCTTGAGTTCAATCTCAGCGGTCTGGTCGGTGAAGAGGAGGGTCAGGCCCTCGTGCCTGCCGCGCTTGCCCTGAAGGGGCGAGACGTTGAGCGAAAAATCCATATCGCCCTGTTTGTCGCGATAGATCCCCTCGATGCCGAGGATTGGTGTTCCGGTTTCCCTGACACGATCCAGGGTGGATATTACACGTTTGGAAAGGCTCTTCGAAAAAACAGCGTGGAGCTTCTGGCCGACGTTTGCTTCGGTCACCCCCAGCCGATCGGCGGCCGCGCGGTTGAAGTAGTGGATGCGACCGGCATCGTCGGTCGTGACCAACAGATTGGTCATAGAAGCAAACACACTCTCCTGATATCGCTCGAGTTCCTCGATCTGCCGGAGATAGTCCTGCAATTCGGTGAACATGCGCGCATTGTGGAGCATACCTCCTGCGAGGCCGACGAAGCTGTCCAGAAATTGGAATCGAGATCGATTGTAGAAGTTGAGCTGAAGGCTGTTGAGCACGACGATACCAATCCCGGCCTTTGGGGTGGATACCGGCAACGCCATGCCGCTCTGCATGCGGTCCGTCAGCAACAGGTCACTGAACGGGCTTTGGTCCGGGGTCAGGAGGACAACGGCCTCATCAGATTCAAGAAGGAAATCGACAAGCTCGGAGCGGCGCGGCAGTCTGTCGGGAACGAGATGCCTCCCGCGCTTGTACGCCTGGACGAGATCCGCGTTCGGGTCGTCCTGAACATAGAGATAGATTGCACCGATATCTGAGTGAGTGATGTCCAGGGACTGCTCAACGAGAATGGAGATCAACCGTTGGAAGTTAATCTCAGCTGTGAGCATGGAACTCGCTCGTACGAGCTCGTCGAGCAGCTGTGCTGTTACGGCTGCCACGTGGCCTCCTTTTCCGGCGAGGTTCGGACGCCCGCGATATTCGTATCACTTGTGCGGTCGAAAAACAAGGGCGTGGCGGCCACAGATCTGGTGCCCAGCCGCGCTACTGCACTGTGGGGCTACACGAACACTATTGCGTCGATATTCGTGGCGATTCTCGCGCCCTTTCTCGGCACCTTTGCCGACCAGAAGGGAATGAAGAAGCGCCTCTTTCTGATATTTCTGGGAGCAGGGGTCGTGATGACGTTTCTGTTTTCCACGATCGGTGAGGGCATGGTGGCGTACACCATGGCAATCAGCATCGTCGGGTTCGTCGGCTACTCAGGCGCGAACTTGTTCTACGATTCGTTTCTCACCGACGTCACGACCAACGATCGGATGGACAGCATCTCCACGAAGGGCTTTGCGTGGGGCCATATCGGCTTTTCCTGCCGGTGATGGCGGCGGGAAGGGTGCAGCTGGGCGTGTTCTACTTCATGGCCTTCCTCGTGGCCACATCCCAGGGCGGTATCCAGGCGCTCAGTCGGTCGTACTTCGGCAAATTGATCCCGAAGGAACAGTCCGGCGAGTCACGCTACGGTGTGCTCAGCCTCACCGTGTTGTTCGCGGTCGGTGGCATCTTGCTTGCGGTAGCCGGTCGCAGCGAGCGGCAGGGCAAAGGCGCGGCGTAGAATGAGGACGACCGCAGGATCGGCTACACTGAAGCTTGAGACATCTCACACGAATCCGGTATGAGAAGTGTCGGCGGCTCATATGACAATTCTCTCGACTCATCAGATATCTCCTCGTCCGTACTTGCGCCTCATGAAACGGATATACCAAAGGCGCGCTGCGACCGTCGATATACCTGTGCACCATGAATGGCGGCTGTCGTGCCGACCGGAAGCGCCGACGAGACCTGACAAGGTAACTGAGCAGGACGATTTCAATGGCAAGAGAAGAAGAATAGCAATGATTACCAAAGAAAGACCGAATACAGCCAGACAAACGGGAAGAGTCCTGGAAGATGTGAAGATACATGTGAAGATAAAGCTTGCAGTATTGTGGGTAGCTTTGATGTTTTTGTACATATACGCGGATATCAAGGCGCTTTTTCAGCCGGGGATCATGGAGCAACTCGATGTGGAGCAGGTTGCACTCCAGAACGATACCGAAGCCCGCATCCGTGAACTCACCAGGAATAACGCCGAAAAGGTGCGTGAGTCAATTGAGAGAAGCATCCTTACCCTTGAGAAACAAAAGGAAAAAAACAGCCGGAAACAGTCCTCCCTGATACACGAACCGGCCGAGTTCTACGAAACGGCTTCACAAGCCGGGAAGATGTTCAAATCGACCAGCAACGAAATCCAGAAAATGCTGCAGTCCCACCCGAGCGAAAGCAAACTTGCTCTCTGCAAGCTACTATCAGGCTTGGAGATAGGCGAAACAAACACAAAAGTGGTCCTGAGCAGTGTTAACCACTCAGGGCCGTGTTCGAGCGCGTTCGCTCCAGCTCCCCCGGTTGGACGAGTTTAGAACTTACTGTTATGAGCATCCTATCGAGGTTCC
>DAOWMR010000473.1 GCA_030642995.1 Spirochaetales bacterium | reverse complement strand
GGGCGATTTTGAGTACGACGGGATCCGAGAGATTGAGATTGTTGCGGCCACGTTTGCGGTAGATGTCCAGGGAACCCGCGGCCGGACCACGTCACTCGAAGTGAGAAACAAATCGGACAATTTCCAGGTTCTCCATGCCAGATCCGGAGATCGACTTGAAATCTGGGTGGAGCGCAAATTCTCATTCTTCAATCGCCCGCATCGTGGAGAGCTTGTCCTCCTCGTCCCGGGAGATACCCACCTTCAGATCCGCACGAGCACCGGATCAGTGGACATCCGGAACATCACCAGCGAACGGCTCTCGGTAGATACCACAACTGGTGGTATCACGCTTGAGGACATTTCTGCCTCCATGAACGTGGAGACCAGCACGGGAACAGTGGAGATCCTGGACTCAGCCGGCCGGTTTGACATCAGATCAACCACCGGAAAGATCCAATTGCAGCGCGCGACCGGCGACGTTGTCGCGGAGAGCTCAACCGGAAACCACTCGTACGAGGATCTCATCGGCGACCTGTTGGTACGATCGACAACAGGCAGGATCGAGATTGACGGCATGCAGGGGACCCTGAATCTCCGAACCTCCACGGGAGGCCAGGATGGCCGCGGTATCGTCCTGACCGGCGACAGTTCGTTTGAATCATCTACGGGCAGGATCAGGATGGATTTTGCCGGCAACATTGAACAGCTCGAGTTTGACCTCCGGTCAACCACGGGCTCGCTGTGCGTCGGCAGAGAAGAGAGTCAACGCCGGCTCTACCTCGGCGGAACCGGATTCACCATCCGCGGAAAGAGCAGCACGGGCTCTCAGGAGTATTTCTAACCCGGACGCGATTCCCCGAGGGCGAACGCACATGATATTCAAAGTCGGCGCTTGCACAGGCGAGAAAGACCCTGCGCGCCGGGGATCAGCTGAAACACTGTGATATACTCCGCAGCGAACTATGGGCGCCATCGTTGTTTCTCTTGATTTGCAGTTCCGGGATGCAGAGCACCTTCGGTCTGAATACCACGGTTTCGCCAATCTCATGAATGTGGTCCACGCGGAGCTGCAACTCCTCGAGCGGATGAGCGGCCCCGATGCCGGCTTGCGCCCGAACATCCGGCTGTGTGAAGCTGCCACCCGGTCGTTCAAAGATCGGGAAACCGCGTCGGAGCACGGTTCGGCGCTGTCGGAGTTCAAGAGTCGAGTGCAGGCCGACCTCGCTCGTGTACAGGCGATGCCGGCGTACGAACAAGACGCTGAAGAAGCGCGACACATCATCCGTGAGGTCATTGATAACGCGGATCTCCGAGTACAGGAGATGCTGGCTCGCCACCGCATTCACCGGCCGGCACGCGTACACGACGGTGAGACCGTGCGGGCAATGATCCTCACCGGCGCCGGGGAGGCTGTGCAGGACGGCCGGGACGGAGATCGATTTCAAGTCAGTGTCTTTGATGAGGTGCAGGTGCCCCACGGGCTGCCGGATGCCCTCGGTCGCCTGGGAGCGGAGCTCCTTCGCATCGGCGGCCCTGTCGGCATCGATGTATCCACCGTCGAGTCCGCAACCGTCATCGCCGTCCGTACCGAACCGCTGGAAATCGAACTCATCCCGACGCACCCCCCATCTTCAATCGATTCATCCACACCGGACGGAACGGCCCGTGCGCTCATCGCGCTCATCTCATATCTTGCAGGCCCGGAAGCCGAGGTTGCTGTGGATTCCGGCGGCACGCCGTTACTCCTGATCCGCTGGAGCAACGCGTAGGGCCACGGTGGTCGTGCCCGCAAATGACAGAACCCACAATCGGCATGTATAATCTTCCATCGGCCGCCGGCCGACGCGAGCCCCGGTCGTCTCTGATCAGATTGAGGAGGATCACATGCAAACCGCAAGTGCATCGCTACTGGCCGACAGGCCGGACAAGTTAAGCCGAAAGACGAAGCTGGGTTTTGGGATCGCCGATCTCGGCGGCAATCTTTTCTTCACGATTGGTGGTTTCTACTTCCTCAATTTTCTGACTGAGTCCCTGGGGCTTGCCGCGGGGCTTGCAGGCACGGCGCTCATGATCGGGAAAATTTGGGATGCCGTCACCGATCCGGCCGTCGGGTATCTCTCGGATCGAACCCACACCCGCTGGGGGCGCCGAAGGCCGTACATGGCGGTGGGCGCGGTTTTCCTGCTCATCTTCATGGTTCTGATGTTCACCAACCCGCGGATTCAGTCCGACCGACTGCTCTTCGTCTGGGTCGTTGTGATCTACTGCCTGCTGAACACCGCCTACACACTCGTGAACATCCCCTATAGCGCGTTGACGCCGGAACTGACCAGCGATTTCAACGAGCGAACTGTGCTGAACGGATACCGGATGTCGTTTGCAGTAGTGGGGACCCTCATTGGTGC
>DAOWMR010000471.1 GCA_030642995.1 Spirochaetales bacterium | reverse complement strand
GTCCGTGGAATACCGACCGGCCCGCGCATCGGCCGCGCTGTCAAACGGGTATGAGTAATAGGAAGCTGCCTCGGGATAGATCACAGGGTCCTGATATCGGATACCGGGTTGATCGTGCTTCACGTGGTCGGCGCTCCACGGGCGCTGGAAGTACTCGACGGTTGTCGGCAGGCCTGTGCCCAAATCGTACATCTCCCACCGCTCGGTGAACGGCTTGTGGGTCAGGAATCCCGGGTAGAGGCAGTCAACCCGGGCACCGATCGTCCCCACCGTGAAGAAGTGGGTCGGGTCATCCGCGACCGAATCCGCGGGATCAAACACGTACCCATTGGCCCCGTACTGGTACTCATAGTGCTCGTACTGATGGTCGTGACCCCAGAACACCGCATCCACGCCGTGCTCGGCAATAATCGGCAGAATCTCGCGAGCCCACCGTTGGTCCTCCGACCCGGTGGCCGTGGCCATCATGGGCCGGTGCATGGAAATGAACAACCACCCCACCTCGTCGGCTCGCGCCGCCGTCAGATCGGCTTCCAGCCACTCAATCTGTTCCTGAAATGCATCTCCGCCCGCTTCCGTGTCCAGAACTGAAATGTGAACCGGACCGATTGTCACCGAGTACCAGGTGTTCCTCCGAAGGCTGTCTCCGCCTGCGTACGGTGCAGGAAAGAATGACTTGAAATAGCGTGCCGACGGCAGACCATAGTAGTAGTCGTGGTTGCCGGCCGTTGCAACGAACGGGATTTCATCAGTGGCAACCGAGAGCACCGATGCGGCCAGTCGCCAAGATCGGCGGCTGATCCCCACCTCCGTGATGTCACCAATCTGAAGGATGAACGCCGGGTCAAGAGAGGCGACCTTGGACAATCCCATCCGGGTTGTCCGAACCGTCTCCTCGTTGAATGGTTGGAGATCGCCTGCAACCACGAACTCAATCGAGTCGGCCGCGATCGGGGCCGTCGTGAAGGTACGCCACACGGTTGCGTCCGGCCCATCGGCGGTCCGTGCGCGATAGGTGTACGTTGATGCAGGCTCCAGACCATCCAGCAGCACGCGCGTGACCGGCCCGACGCGCTCGGCGTCCATGGTGCGCACCGCGCCCGACGCGTCCCGCAACTCAACACCCTCGATTCCCGGAGCATCAAACCAGCTGATGGCCATGGTCGTTGCCGGATCCCCCCACCAGGAGAGGGTTGGCTGATCTGCGCCACGAAGATCCCCCGTGGTATGGTGGTACACCCATAGAGGACGGCCAGACCCAGAATCAGGCTGAGCAGCAAGAGCGGTTTCGCGGGACGCCGTTGGCAGAAGCAGGCGCGGTTTCCGGCCCGGTTGGTTGATCTATTCAGAAACATTGTTGATAAACTCCTTCGTCAATCCGGCTATCCGCTCGGGTTGCTCTATGACAACGGCATGACCCGCACCTTCAATGATTGTGAGGGCCGAGTTCTCAATTCGAGCATGAATGATCTGAGAGAAACGCCGTGGCTTCAGGATGTCCCGATCCGCCACAACAACAAGGGCGGGACAGTGAATATCCTGAAGATGGGGCGTGATGTCTATGTGTAGAAATGAGTCACAGAGTTCCGCAAAGGCTTCGAAGTATTCGCGCGGCAACTCAACGATCCGGCTCTCGCGATCGCGGAGCTCATCGACGTGCAGATTGAGATAACTTGCCGAATAGTTCCACGGAATTGTTGTCCGATAGAAAACGATCGGATCAGCCAGTGCGGCAGCCTTCCAGGCATGCACCGCGGCACAGAGCACCGGATCTGTTTCGCTCACACCGTCAATGAGGATGAGACTGCGCACGCGATCCGGATGGCGATAGGTCATAACCATCCCGACCTCAGCGCCATACGAGGTACCGAGGACATGCACCCGATCAATACCCAGTGTGTCCAGGAGACCAACCAGGTCATCGGCGTGTTGCTCGAGCGAGTATGGTCCAGGTGGTTTGTCGCTGAGAAGCTGCCCCCGGAAATCGTGCAGGAGGCAACGATAATCGGCGGAGAGTGGCTCGGCAATCGGCATCCAATGACCCACGCTCATCGCAATGCCGTTGAGGAAGGCAATCGTTTCCTCACCCTCACCGACTATGTCGTAGCCAAAGGTCACGCCGTCAATTGTCGCACTCTGCATTCGGTCTCCTCCTCCAAAACAAGCTCAATTGTAGATTGATTTCGCTCTCCCGTCGTGTGCGCACCTCATTCGATACCGGTCTCAAATCCCGGACGCTTGTTCCTTGGCAGGCCGGCAACAACAAGGTCATAGGAGTGATCCACCAGCCACTTCACCTTCTCGTCGGGCACATCGCCCCCCGTCGTCACCGTGTTCCAGTGTTCTTTGTTCAAGTGATAGCCGGGAGCAATGCCCTCAAAACTCGCCCGAAG
>DAOWMR010000500.1 GCA_030642995.1 Spirochaetales bacterium | reverse complement strand
CCGGATTCGGTGCGGACGGATCCAACGTTGACGATGTTGTCCGGATAAAGGGCTCAGTGCCCGAGCTCTCCCTGTACCGTTCGGTTGAGGGACCGGACACCCGAGACGCTGAGGCGGAGGAACTCTTCGACGGAGCACTCGCTCGCGCTGGAGATCGCCTGCAACTTGCGTACAATGCCGGGGACCGGGAGTATGGAGCCATTGTTTCCGTGGATGGTCGCGGTGGTGTGTATACCCACTTCCCCCTGGAAATCTCTTCAGAGCCCCGGCTGGAAGTTGGCCGGGATCACCGTCTCCCCTACGGCTATCAACTCGACGATGCCCCGAACTTCGAACATTTCTTTTTCATAACGTCGCGTGAATCCTTCTCCGTCCAGCAGCTTGTTCAAACGGTCAGGTCCCAGGCGGACAGGATCACAGAACGTGCAGATTCGCTCGAACTTGGTGACGGGTTCGAGATCATCTCGGTCACTATTCGAAAAGGAGAGTGAGCAATGCGTCGCACAAGACGATTCTTACTCACAAGACGAGCCGTGCTCGTCGGACGATTCATGGTCCTCCTGGTCACTCTGTTCATGGCCGGCCAGTTTCTCTCGGCTCAAGACGCACCGCTTCAGAGATTCGGACTCTTCATCGGAGCCAATGACGGCGGGAGCGATCGCATACGACTCCGGTGGGCAGTCGCGGATGCCGAGCGTATGGCAAGGGTTATGACTGAAATCGGTGGCGTTCGACCGCAGGATTCGTACGTGATCGAAGATCCCACCGGACGCGACCTGGAATTCCAGTTTGAACACTTGAAAGAACGGATAGACCGGGCATCGGAAACTGCACGCAGAACCGAACTCGTTGTCTATTACTCCGGTCATTCGGATGAAAGCGGACTCAAGATTGGTGGTGACAATTTTTCATATGTCGATCTCAGACGCTCCATTGACGAGGTGGGCGCGGATGTGAGCATTGCTATTCTCGATTCCTGCGCTTCCGGTGCCTTCACTCGGTTGAAGGGTGGCTCATTTATTCAGCCCTTCCTCGTGGATACCTCGTCGGACGTCTCGGGACACGCCTTCCTCACCTCAAGCAGCGAAAACGAGGCGAGTCAGGAGTCCGACCAGCTCGGTTCATCGTTCTTCACGCACTATCTCGTCTCCGGACTCCGAGGCGCCGCAGACTTGAGCAATGACGGCACGGTCACCCTGGACGAGGTCTATCTCTACGCCCGTGAAGAAACGCTTGCACGTACCACCAACACTTTCGCCGGCCCACAGCATGCATCGTTTGACTTCCAGCTCACGGGAACCGGCAGCCTCGTACTCACCGACCTTACTGTCATCGATGCGGCCGTCGTCTTTGATCCGGCTGTCGAGGGGCGACTGTTCATCAATCGCGCTGCCGGCGGCCTCGTGGCGGAGGTCCGGAAACGTCCGGGGGATCCCCTGACTATGGCCCTGCCTGCCGGTAGCTATGTTATCACCCTTGAAGGCGACAATAGGAACTACCAGCACGAGGTTGTTCTCTCCAGTGGAACTCGAGAGAGAATTGAGAGCAGAGATTTCCGCGTGACTTTTCTGGACCGAAATCGATCACGGGGCAACGAAATTGCAGCACAACCCCTGACAATCACGGTGCTACCCGGAATCAGCCTCGTCGGCGAAGACCCGGACCTGACCAGCATCGCCCTCGGCCTCCTCGCCGGAGAGGCGTACCGCGTTCAGGGGGGCATGGTCAGCCCAATTGTGAGTATTGCCCACGAAAACCTGGTGGGTATCCAGCTTGCAGGCGTCGGTAACATCATCGGAGGAGACCTCATTGGGTTCCAAGCCGGCGGTGTCTTCAATGTTGTCAATGGCAACTCGTACGCGCTGCAGAGCGCGGGTGTCTTCAATCATGTCTCGGGACGTGGTGCACTCTTGCAAAGCGCAGGAGTCTACAACATCGCCGCTGCCGGCTTCAACGGAATCCAGACCGCCGGAGTGTTCAACCTCACTGAAGGATCGCTCAACGGCATCCAGGTAGCAGGCGTCTACAACCATGCAGGTCAGACAAACGGCGCCCAAATCAGCCTGGTTAACGTTGCCGGTGACGTAAACGGCGCTCAGATAGGTCTGGTGAACATTGGAAAGACGGTCGTGGGAACACAGAT
>DAOWMR010000165.1 GCA_030642995.1 Spirochaetales bacterium | reverse complement strand
CGATGATGGTCGTCCGCAGGTACTGGATCTCCTCGCTTTCGTTGATGACTTCCATCCCTTCGGAAACCTTCGTGGTGCAGGCGGTGGTCAACTTGCCGTTGACCTTGACCGAGCACACCCGGCACGATCCCTGAGGTGGCACCCCCTTCATGTTGCAGAGCGTCGGGATGTAGACGTTGTTTGCCTCCGCCGCATCAACGAGGTACTGTCCCTCCTCGGCCATGCATTCCTTGCCGTCTATGCTAAATGACACGATTTTCGCCATACCCTTCTCCTCACTCACCACTTTCGTCCAACGGCTTCATTTGCTTCGGCCACCGAGGTCTCCAGATCAAAGCTCGACTCAAAGGTCTCGTCCGTGTTCACGATTCTTTCCTCGTAGAGATGCCGGAAATTCTTGATCGTGGACACAATCGGATTCGGGGCCGTGTGTCCGAGACCGCACCGACTCGCCAGCGCAATCGGTACCCAGTCAAGCATGGCCTGGATGTCTGATTGCTTTCCGTGACCGGCGAGAATCTTCTCCAGGGTCTTACGGTACATGAGCGTAAGCGCTCGGCAGGTTGAGCACGATCCGCACGACTCCTTCACGAAGAAATCGATGAAGTTGCGGACGACCACCTTCAGGAGATCATGCTGGTCACCGATGATGATGAGTGATCCGCCCGTCGCGAGGTCCTCGTAGCTCAGGACTCTTCCGAACTCGTTGCTCGCGATGCATGACCCAGAAGGTCCGCCGACCTGAACGGCCTGCACCTTGACGGCTTCGGCGCCAACCATGTCCAGCATGTCGTTGACCGAGAACCCCCATTCAACTTCGTAGATCCCGGGGAATTTGCAGTCGCCCGACACGCTGAGGACTTTCGTGCCCGTGGATTGAGACGTGCCGAGAGTTCGGTACCAGTCGGCGCCTTTCACGATAACCTTGGCCGCCTGGCACAGGGTTTCCACGTTATTGACGACGGTGGGCATCCCCAGGAAGCCCTTCTCCACCGGGAACGGCGGTCTGTCCCTCGGCTCGCCCCGTTTGCCCTCCGCCGACTCAATGAGGGCTGATTCCTCTCCACAGACGTAGGCCCCGGCGCCGAACTGGAGCCGGATGTCAAACTCAAATCCCTTGATACCCCCCGCGTTCTTGCCTAGGTGTCCGGCGGCGCGCATATCCGCGAGGGTCTTCTCCAGGTAACGGCGCAGGTATCGATACTCGTAGCGCAGATAGAGAACACCCTCGGTCGCGCCGATCGCATATCCTGCAACCGTCATACCGTCCAGCACCAGGTTCGGCCGCTCAGTGAGGATGACCCGGTCCTTGAACGTACCTGGCTCCCCCTCGTCGGCATTGCAGAAGACGTAGCGTTTCTCGCCCTGTGCCTTGCGGCAGAACTCCCACTTGAGCGCCGTCGGAAATCCCGCGCCGCCGCGTCCCCGGATTCCGGAGGCCTTGACGCGCTCGATGACTTGCTCGGGTGAGAGGCCTTCCTTGGCGATGGCGGTGAGCGATTCGCCCGGCCCGTAGTCGCTGAAGACGACCGGACCGGTCTTGTAGATGTTGTTGTCCACCGTGGAATAAAGGAACTCGGATGCGTTCATTCCATCGCCGAGGCTCTGTGCTCTGAGATCTCCAATGCTGAGTCCGGCCCGCATTCCCTTCACAAGTTCCTTGACGCGAAAGCTCGTCAGATTGGTGACGATGGACCCGTTGATGATTGCCGCCGGTTCCTGGTCGTTCATCCCGATGCAGGGCGTGTCGAAGAGACCAATCAGCCCATCTTCGGTCACCTCGCCAAACTTGCACCCCGCCTCACGCTCGAAGGTCTCCGCGATCTTTTCGCGCCCCATCATCTCCGCCACAACGCTGTTATTCAGGTAGATCGAATACTTGCCGCGGGGCTCGGTTGAGAAGAAGTGATAGAAAGAGACTGTCTGATTTACATCGACCTCGGAAATATCGAGTGCTTCGGCAATCTCCCCCAAGACGGGTGGGGGAAGGTAGCCTTGATCCTCCTGAACGTCTATGAGAATGTCCATGAGGCGGGTCGCGTCGGAGTCGTACCTCTCCAGAACGTTCTGGACCATCGATTTCATACAGCGCCTCGCTATGAAAGAAAGTTCGGCGGCAGCAACGGCAGGCATGGTGCAGGTACGATGATGAAGAACCGGTCCTGTCGCTGAAGTCTACCTTTTCGCTCATGTTGACAGTAGTTTGCGATCCTGTCAACAATCGATATTCAATGGACGATAAAAAACGCGCCTACGACCTAAAGATCACCGGACTCGTTCAGGGCGTGGGGTTCCGACCGTTTGTCTACCGCCTTGCGCACGAGCTGGAACTCACCGGAACCGTCCGGAATCAGACCGATGGTGTGAGGATCCATGTTGAGGGTACGGCGCCGGCACTGCAGTCGTTCATTGCCGGGTTGCGTTCCCACTGTCCGCCCGCTGCCGTCATTGATGACATCCAGATCGTTGAGGCCATGCCGACCGGCGCCGGCCGGTTTGTCATCATCGGCAGTGCAGATACCTCTGAACTGGTGACTAGAATCAGCCCGGATCTCCCCGTCTGCGCCGATTGCCTGTGGGATTTGCATGGGCACCCGCTGGAGACCCTGGGGGAAGACCCGCGTCGCCTGGATTATCCGTTCACCAACTGCACGAACTGCGGCCCGCGATTCAGCATTGTCACTGCTCTCCCGTACGATCGTCCCCAGACAACCATGCGGTCCTTTGCAATGTGCGATAACTGCCGGCGCGAGTACGAGGATGTTTCAGATCGACGTTTTCACGCGCAACCAATTGCCTGCCGCCATTGTGGTCCGCAGTACACGTTATCGCCCGACTCATTGGCCGCCGCTCTCGATGCGGGGCAGATCGTCGCCATGAAGGGCATCGGCGGGTTCCATCTCGCGTGCGACGCAACGAATCAAGTGATCGTGGAGGAGCTCCGCGCACGCAAACACCGGGAGGCCAAACCCTTCGCCGTCATGTTCGCCGACGCCGATGCCGTGGCGCGGCATGCGTTGGTTACGGAGACTGAGCGGACACTCCTCCAGTCAAGTGCCAGGCCCATCGTGCTGTTGCAGACCCGGACTGCCGCCCAACCGGAAACACGGCCAATCGCGCCCGCGGTGAGCAATGACCTGCACACCATCGGCGCGATTCTGCCGTACATGCCCATGCACCATCTGCTCTTTGATCGACTGAAGATCCCCGCGATCGTCCTCACGAGCGGAAATCTGAGCTCCGAGCCGATTGTCACGAGCAATGCGCACGCGGCCGAGATTCTCGGACCGATTGCAGATACACTACTCACGCATAATCGGGATATCCACAATCGCCAGGATGACTCGGTCGCCATGGTCGTCGGAGATCGGGCGCGCCTGTTGCGACGGTCGCGCGGCTACGTGCCCAATCCCGTCCGGCTTCCGTTTTCGGTCGACGGGATTGTGGCGGTCGGGGCCGAACAGAAGAATACCCTTTGCTTTGGTTCAGGCAATGAAGCCATTCTGAGTCAGCATATCGGTGATCTGGATGACGCGGTGACGCTCGAGTTCTTTGAAGAGGTCCTGGATCGATTTCCAAAACTTTTCCGTCTCTCACCTCGGCTGATGGTTCGAGATAGACACCCGGACTACCTGTCTACGCAGATCGCGGAGCAGTCGGGTCTCCCGGTTGTGGCGGTCGGTCATCATCATGCGCACATTGCCTCGTGCATGGCGGAACATGGCCTGACCGGTCCGGTGATCGGCGTGGCACTGGACGGAACCGGGTTTGGTGATGACGGTGCTGTCTGGGGTGGTGAGTTCCTGCTGGCGGAACTCACCGATTATGAGCGCTTTGCCCACTTCGACTATGTTCAGCTTCCCGGTGGTGACCGTGCCGTGGAAGAGCCATGGCGCAGCGGCCTCTCCTACCTGATGCGCGCCTTCGAGCCGGAAGGCCCTCCGCCGGGGGTTCAATCTTCACTCGCAATCTTCCGTGACGAGGTTGTGACGCCGCGGGAACGGGAGGCGGCGCTGCACGCACTGGCCGTCGGCATCAACACACCCCTTACGTCGAGCGCCGGGCGGCTGTTCGACGCGGTCGCCGCGATCTGCGACGTCTGTACCCGTTCGCGGTTTGACGCCGAGGCCCCAATGCGACTAGCGGACTGTTTGACCGAAGGCGTGGAAGAAGCCTATCCGTTTGACGTCTCCGAGCCGCAGGCCGACGGCGCTCCCCGCCTGATTCAATTCGATTCGATGATCCGTCGAATTGCCCACGACGTTGCCGTTGGAATTCCGGTCGGCTTGATATCGGGACGGTTCCACAATACGATCTGCGAGTCGGTCGCGGAGGCTGCACGAGAGGCGCGGGACGAGCATGGTATCAACCGCGTGGTGCTGTCCGGCGGCGTGTTTCAGAACCGGTACGTGCTCGCGGGGACGGAGGAGAGACTGGTGGCCGCCGGGTTTGAGGTTTTCTCGCACGAGAAAGTGCCCTCGAACGACGGCGGCCTTGCACTGGGCCAGCTTGCCATTGCCGCGGCACGAGAACGAGCGCAGGAGGAAGATTGATGTGTCTGGCCATACCCGGGAAAGTTCTCTCGCTTGAGGGCGACATTGCTCGGGTTTCAATAAACGGGGTGATTTGCGAGGCCGGGCTTGCGCTCGCCGAGGAGATCGCCGTGGACGACTTCGTCATTGTTCATGCTGGATTCATTCTGCAGAAGCTCTCGTCGGAAGAAGCTGAGGAGGAGCTAAGCGCCATCCGAACTGCATTCGTTGATCAGGAGGAACCTTGATCTTTGTTGACGAGTATCGCGATCCGCAACTTGTGCACTCATTGTCCCGGCAGATTCGCGCGGAGTCTCATCGTCCAATTCGTCTGATGGAGGTGTGCGGCAGTCACACTATGGCAATCGGGCGATTCGGGATCCGCTCGCTTCTCCCCGACCACATTCGACTGATCTCAGGCCCCGGCTGTCCGGTTTGTGTGACGGAGATTGGCTACATAGATCACGCCTGCGCAATTGCAGCAGAACCGGAGGTCATCGTTACGACCTTTGGTGATCTCATTCGCGTCCCCGGCTCGCAATCGAGTCTTGAGCAGGAACGAGCGCGCGGTGCCGATATCCGCGTCGTACAGTCTTCGTTAGACGCTCTGCGAATAGCGAGGGACAATCCGGACCATAAGGTTGTCTTCCTCGGGATCGGGTTTGAGACCACCGCTCCGACGACGGCCGCTGCAATCGCACAGGCGGCGCGCGACAACGCCAATAATGTTTTCGTATTGAGTGCGCACAAGGTCATGAAGCCGGCAATGATGGCGCTCGTCACCGGCGGGGTTGATCTGGACGGGTATATCTGTCCGGGGCATGTATCAATTGTGACCGGCGCGGCAATGTACGAAGAGATTGTTGCCGAGTGCGAGGTGGGATGTGTGATCTCAGGGTTTGAGCCTGCCGACATCCTGTTGGCGATTCTGATGCTGGTCCGGCAGGCCGAACGTGGTGAGCACGCCGTGGAAATTGCCTACAAGCGAGCGGTAACCTGGGACGGGTCGCAACCGGCGCAGCGTCTCATGGACGAAGTGTTTGTGCCACGGGACGCCGTTTGGCGGGGACTGGGCAACATTCCTGAGAGCGGGCTCGGCCTGGCTCCGGAATTCAATCGATTTGACGCCGAACGAGCTTTTGACGTTGAGCTCCCCGTATCGGAGGAGCCTGCCGGGTGTCGGTGCGGTGATGTTCTGAAGGGACGGTGCGAACCTGTTGACTGTCCGCTCTTCGGTGAACCGTGTACACCGGAAAACCCGGTCGGAGCGTGCATGGTCTCCTCGGAGGGCACGTGCGCAGCGCACTATCGGTACCAGAATGAGTGAACGAATAGTTCTTGATCATGGGAGCGGCGGCCGACGGTCGCGAGATCTCGTCCGTTCGGTTTTCCAGAGCCGCCTCTCAAACGCCGTACTGGACGCGGAAACCGACGCGGCCATCCTTGAGCTGGAAACCCCGCCCGACACCCCCGGCCGCGGGCACCTCGCCCTCACCGTGGATGCCCACGTCGTCAATCCCCTGCAGTTTCCCGGGGGTGACATCGGGCGTCTGGCGGTCTGCGGAACGGTCAATGATCTCGCGGTTTCCGGCGCCGAGCCACGCTATCTGACCGCATCCTTCATCATCGAGGAAGGGTTCCCGATTGCCGAGCTCGAATCAATCGTAGACTCCATGGCCGGCGCTGCGGCCGAAGCAGATGTCCGCATCGTTGCCGGAGACACCAAGGTTGTGGGACGCGGGGAGTGCGATGGGCTGTTCATCACGACAAGCGGTGTGGGGTTCGTGGGCGAGGGGCGTGAAGGGATTGCCGGTGCGTCGCTTGTCGGCCCCGGCGATGCGATTCTCGTGAACGGGCCAATTGGTGATCACGG
>DAOWMR010000078.1 GCA_030642995.1 Spirochaetales bacterium | reverse complement strand
GCACGGCGGCCCGGTACTGAAACTGAGCGGCGCGATGAAGTATGCGACGACGGCCGCAACAGGCGCCCGGTTCAGGAGAGCGTGTGAAGCTGCAGAGGTACCAATGCAGCGACTTGTCAACCGATCCGATATACGTGCCGGGAGCACAGTTGGTCCGATTTCGTGGGCGCGGACCGGCATTCCAACCGTGGATGTTGGAGTCGGAATACTGGCGATGCACAGTATCCGTGAAACCGCCGGAACGCACGACATTGGTATGATGATCAAGGCACTCACGGCGGTAGCCGAGCAGTGAATTGAGCTATACTTGGAGACGGAGGTGCCTATGAAGTACGTATCGGTGCTTGTTCTCGTACTGCTGGGGTGTTTCTGCTTTCATCGTGCGAGAATCTGATTCTCTCCGGATCAGAGCGAATCACTTTTGCCCTGGTGATTGACGATCCCACACTCGCAGGGAAGGACGTGCGGGCGGATGTGCATCTGCACGATGAAGATGGGACCAAGCTGGAGATCGTGGAGGAAACATTTGCTTCCAAGCCGGGGTCCGACAGGGCCCTGTGGGCGGAGATGACGACGGTTGAGGATCGCCAGACCAATGAGCGGTATCACCTGATTTTCTGGATCGATATTGACGGGGACGACGTGCAGTCAGCCGGAGATCGTACCGGGTACCAGACCTTTGAAGTCATGCCCAACGAACCGCATTCGGAAGCCAAGTCGTTTGCAGTCGATCTGGTGACCCTGTAGTCTCAGAGGCGGGGATAAGGACGGGTGTGACGAAGCGGCACTACAGAAGCGCGGATTCGGTACGGATCAGTGACTTCCTGATACGACACTACCGTACCGGGAACACGGACGGTAACTGGCTGCAGCCTGCATGGGAGTACGCACTCACCCATCCCTATTTGGACGAGCATGCGCTGGGAAACATGGCGATCTGGGAGGAGAGCGGTGAGATAATCGCCGTGGTCCACTATGAGCACCGTCGCGGTGAGGCCTTTTTCCAGATTCATTCCGATCACACGGATCTCAAACCTCGCATGCTCGACTGTGCGGAGGTGAACCTTCGGGCCGCCAACGACGAAGGACACGTCTACCTGAAAGCGTACGTCAATGACTTTGATGCCGAGCTGGAGACGATTGTTCGTTCCAGGGGTTATGTTCCTCGTCCCGATTGGAATCGACCTCTGTACGAGTTCCGAGTCTCCGCTCCCATCCCGCCGCCGGCGCTGCCTGAGGGGTTCAAACTCATGAGTCTGGCGGACGATAATGACCTGCAGAAGGTTGATCAGGTACTCTGGCGCGGATTCAATCATCCGGGAGAGCCGCCGGCCGACAGCCTCGAAGGTCGGCGAAAGATGCAGTCAGGCCCGAACTACCGGCAGGATCTGGCAGTAGTCGTTCAGGACCCGGGAGGTGCGTTCGTCGCTTATTGTGGCATGTGGTACGTGCCGGAGCTGAAGTACGCGTATGTGGAGCCGCTAGCAACCGACCCCGACTATCGCCGCCAGGGCCTTGGCAAAGCTGTGGTGATGGAAGGTATATCCGACGGTGCGCGTCAGAGGGCGCCACCGTGGCCTACGTCGGGTCTGATCAGGAGTTTTACACGGCCATGGGTTTCACGGAACGACACACCGCGAATTGTTGGCTCCAGCGGTTCGATCGGTAGGGATTGGTGACACTTACCATTCAACCAACTAGATGGCGGATTGCCAAATGACCGCTGCAGAACTGAAACATACATTGCCGGCTCTGCGGAGACTTGAGTGCAAAATCCGGGGCATTCGAGCCCGCGAGCTCGAGTCGACAGATCTGGTTTGGACGGAGTTCTTTTCCACTGCAGATGATGCACATGTCCGTTACCCGCTCTCAATCTTCAGTGTTCTGGATCACCCGAGCCGGAGGCGCATTGTGGATGAGTATCTCCAGTCTGTCCTCTATCAGACACTGTCACCCGGCGGTTCGAAGCACAAGTGGCCGGTCTCCAGTCGACTCCTGGATTTCCTTGGACTTCCAGTCACCGCCAGTTCATCAGAGATGACTCGCAGGTTCCGCGAGCTGGCACACGAATTGCATCCGGATCGCGGTGGCGATGTGGATCTCATGTCCGAGTTGCTCGATCTTTACCGGGGAGCGGACTGAGCGCCTGATCGGAGTGATTGGAGATGACGCCCGGCTCTGGTAAGGTGTCCACCGGAGGTCGATGCCGGTGCGCTACGCCATCATGATCTTGCTTCTCTCAAGCGCCTTCGTGTGTGATCTTGGTGCCGAGAGCACGGCACAGCCTGAAGACCTTCCCGTGATGGGGGGCGAACAGACCACCTTTAACCGTTTCTATTCCCACCTCAGGTCAAAGAACGATGACTTGGACGTGTACTACGCGCGGCGGTTGTTTGAGTCGTATGAAGCGGAGTGCGCGGCCGAAGGCGTCAGTCCGGTTGTCGCGCTGAGTCAGATGATTCACGAGACCAACTATCTGCTGTTCACGGGTGCGGTGCGGCCCACGCAGTACAACTATGCCGGTCTTGGCTCCACGTCGGAGGGAACCGCAGGTCTGAACTTCGGGACCATGGATCGTGGTGTTCGAGCGCACGTGCAACACCTGAAGGCGTACGGCAGCGAGGATCCGCTCGTGGGAGAATTGCTGGATCCGCGGTTTCGCTACGTAGCCCGTGGCTCCGCTCCCACGGTCATGGCTCTCGCAGGGAAATGGGCGGTGGATCCGGAGTATGGTCGGAAAATCCTTGCGCACGCACACCGGCTCATTGTTCCGGTCGATCTACCATGACAGGGAGGAGTACCAGTGCCGTCGGATCCTGCTGAACAGGCAAACATGTCTGATAGTGACCCGGAGTGGCCTGTCGAGTATGCGCGCGTACAGCGGCAATTCCGGGACTATTTGTGCGCACATCCGGAAACAGCTCAATCCTACGCGATTCTGGAACAATCACTGGCGGCTGCATTTCCTTCCGACCGTGATGCACAAACGAAGAGCAAGGGGTTCTTCATTCGGGCGGTACTTGCGGCAGCGAGGATTGGCGCCGAAGCAGAGACCGAAACCGCGAACCTTCCGGATTTGATCGGTGCCCGGACAACCTACGCAACGTTCACCGCGGTGGATATTCGCATTGGAACGGTAATCGCTGCCGGACCATTGCCCAACGCGAGGCGTCCTGCAATTGTGCTGACGATCGATTTCGGGCCGATCGGCATCTTGACGTCGAGTGCCCAGGTGACCGATCACTACTCGCCGCGGGCGATGCTTGGCCGCCAGGTGGTTGCGGTTGTGAACTTCCCGCCCAAGCAGATCGGGTCGGTGATGTCAGAGTGTCTGGTGCTTGGCGCCTCGGACGGTCAGGGCATTGCGCTTGTTAGCACCGAGAGAGGAGTGCCGAACGGAGCCCGCGTCCACTAATCGCAGTCAACGTTCGTTATCCGCTGCGAACTGCGAGAGGCGTTCGTCGAGCGCCGGGAGTTCCTCGTTCTTGACAAGGGACACGCAAGCCCTGATGCCGGTCCGCGCCGGTGGATTCAAGGGAGATTGCGCTGACGCCGTACCGCAGGAATTCGGCGATGAGTTCCGGTCCTGTGAACCCCGGATAGGATATCGTGAAGTAGAAGCCGTCCGCAATCGACTGGTCAAGATCGGTGTCATAGACAATCTGGAATCCGTGGGAGAGAAAGATCTTCTTCATGGCTTCCGCCCGAGTCGCGTATCCTCGGACGTACGAGCGGAAGTTAAATTCACCGTCATTTGCCGACTTGAGGAGTGCCGCCAGTCCGCACTGAGCCGAGTGACCGACGCCGGCGCTTGCTGTGTAGAGCGCTCCCAGGACTACTGCGTCGCCGAAGTGGGTGAATGGGAAGCGAAGGGTCAGGTTCGGGAACTCCCTCTTGAAGAGGGCGTTGGAGATAAGGAGCATTCCCACCCGCTGACCGGCATAGCTGAAGGCCTTGGAACTCGATATCAAAAGGGCATACTCGTCGGTGAATCGTCCCACGGTGGCTTGGTAGGGCGGCTCGCCGGGGTGACCGAGATCCAGGCGGAAGTCCATGGCGATGTAGGCAAGATCCTGCAGAATCAGGACATCGTGCCGACGGGCAACCCGAGCGATGATCTGCAACTCGTCGTCGGTGAGACACATCCACGTTGGGTTGTTTGGATTGCTGTAGAGCATTGCCGCCACGCGTCCGTCCGCCAGCTGGGTTTCAAGGACACCCTCGATCTTCGGCCCGCGGAAATCCGCGATGTCAAACCCCCGGGCATTCAGACCGAGGGCGTGGACCTGCTGTCGGTGCACAGGGAAACCGGGATCCAGGAAAAGTATCGTGTCTTTCCCCGGATGCAAGGCGCCTGCAACGAGAAATGTAAGGTAGCTCCCGTTCAGGGATCCGACCGTGGGAATACAACCTTCCGGGTCTACATCGATGTCCAGAAAGAATTTCGCGAAGTGTGATATCTCGAATTTCAGCTCCGGAATACCGGCTACCGGGGCATAGCTGGACGAAACACCTTTTCGCAAAGCCTGAATCTCGGCCTCAATTGCAATCTGGGAGTGGAAAGGCCGGGGATGCCCATTTCCATTCGGATGAACTTGGGAGCGCCTTCGGCCTCGAGCCGGTCAATAAGTCGCCGTATCTCGCGAATAGATGCCGTGCCGGGATGTTCTATTCTCAGGGCACAAAGATACTGCTGAAGCGTCTCGGCAGGAATGGGAATCTGAAAGCGCATGGCGCATTATTGCATGGTCGCTTCGGTTCTGGTAGCCTTCAAGTACGGTGACTATTCAGCAGTTGAACATGGACCTTGACGATGAGCCGGGCCGACTCTTCTCGGTGACCGATGCGCTTGCAGCAGAAGGGGTGAATATTCACGCGCTAAGCGTCGTTGAGAAGGATGGTATTTCCACCACACGCATGCTGGTGAGTGATGTCAAGAAGGCGCGCGCGGCGGTTATGTCCCTTGACGTGCCGGCACGGATGGACGAGGTCCTGGTTGTTGAGATATCGGACGCTCCCGGGAGTCTCGCCGTGATACTTGAACCGGTGTTTGATGAGTACGTGAACATTCGATATCTGGAGGCGTTCTCTGAGATCAATGGGCGGGCAGTTGCGATCATCAAGTTCAGCGACAATGCCGCGGCGGAAGAAGTGCTGAGGGCGCACGGTCACATCCCGCTGTCGGTTGCGGAGCTCTTTCCTGAGCCTGAAGAGGACGAATAGGAGGGCGTATGAGCATGATTCGCGCGAATGTGAAGCGGAGGATCAGACGGGCTTTGGCTGGGTCGGCCGTGCTTGTAGCCGCCATTCTGCTCTCGGGCTGCCTGGACGTTGTGCAGTACATTTCCGGATCGGAGTCCGAAATTGAGGTCTATTTCCGGTTCACACTCCAGAAGAGCGTGTTTGAGTTGGGAAGTGCGTTCGGAGGGGCGCCGCAGGATTTGGACTTGATGTTCGAGGGGTTCCAGATCCACGAAGAAGAGGTTGTGGCTGAACTCCCGCCCGGCGTTGCGGCGGATTTTCAATCGGTAAACACGGACCTTGAGATTGGTTTTGAGCTCCGGTACTCCGCCCCTCGATCCGTTCTGGAATCGCTGTCCGACGCCGACGCCGCCTTTGTCCCTTGCGTGAGTCAGGGGGGGGATCCTGATTCCACTCGGCGAAGCGAACGACTCCGAGGAATCTGATGAGTTCGCGGATGCATTTCTGGGTAGCACGAAATACCGGCTGATGATCTCCAAACGGCTGGTTTCCAGGATCAGCGTGGCTCGGGTGCTGGCCGGACCGGAATCTGTGCCCGTCAACATCACCGATTTGCCTGATGTCTGGCTTCTAGAGTTCCCGCTCAGTCTCTGGTACAGCTCGGACTACACGCCGACCCTGGAAATCCTCTTCTGACGGCGGAGTGAATCGTTCATCTTGTCGCCTCCGTACCGAGCAGCATACTATACTCGTAGGATGGACAGTACACCGACTCGGACGGTATTGGTGACGGGAGCGACAAGCGGAATCGGCCTGGCCACGGTGACGGCGCTTGTGGCCGCAGGTTGGCGAGTGATTATCCATGGGCGAAGCGAGGAGAAATGCAGAGCAGCAATTGCAACCGTGCGGGCAGTCGCGGTACGCGCTGCCGGCGTGCAGGACACCGAACCCGATATGGCCGTTTGCGACCTGGGCAGCCTCACCGAAGTGCGCGACCTTGCCGACGACATCGGGCGGAGATTTGATTCGCTTGACGTCCTCATCAACAACGCCGGGGTGTTCACGGCCGGGCGACGTGAGACCTCCGACGGCTTTGAGATGCAATTTGGCGTCAACCATCTCGCACCATTCGTTCTGACACAACTTCTCCTGCCCCTCCTTGCGAAGTCACCGAGCGGACGCGTCATTGCCGTGAGTTCCGGCTCGCACCGGTCCGGACGTATTCACTGGGGAAACCTCCAGCTCTCTCGGTTCTATTCCGGATTGGCAGCCTACAGTCAGTCGAAACTGGCGAACGTGCTCTTCGCATTTGAACTTCAGCGGCGTCTTCCCTCAAACTCCCGGATTGACAGCTATGCACTGGAGCCCGGGTTGGTCAACACGGAGATGGGGGAGAAGGGAACGCCGGGTCTGATCAGTTTTGTCTGGTCCAGACGAAAGCGGCACGGGGTGACGCCGGAGGAGGGCGGGGCGACCAGCGTGAAGCTTGCAACGGACCCGGAGGTTGCCGGAAATGGCGGTTCCTATTGGGCTGCCGGCCGGCGATGCCAATCCTCTCAGCGGAGTCTGAGCGAATCAGATGCTGCGCGACTTTGGCGGGTAAGCGCCGAGTTGTGCGGAATGCCGGACAACCCGGTGCTCAGTATGGATGCCGGCCTCTAGAGATTCTCGCTCAACGCAAGCCAGAGCCGGTCATGCGGTGCAGGTGCAGAGAGCGTGAGGGCGCAACCGGTGTGGGGGTGCGTGAGGTCAAGCCGATAGGCGTGCAACCCGATGCCTCCACCGGGAACTGATCTCCGCGCACCATACTTGAGGTCGCCTCTGATGGGGCAACCGATTGAGGCAAGCTGCGCCCGTATCTGGTGGTGCCGACCGGTCACGAGTTCCACGTCCAGCAGCCAGTAGCGTTCGGATTGCGCAACAACGGCGTAGTGCAGCTCGGCTTTCCGGCCGCCCTGCGTGACGATGATGGTTTTGTTGGCCCCTGGCCGGTTCTCAAGATGATGGGTCAGGGTCGCCTCGGCGGGTTTGGGTTGAACTCCAACGATGGCCCAGTATCGGCGCTGGACCGCCGCCGATCGGAGAAGTTCGGAGAGAAGCGCTGCCGTCTTCGACGAGCGGGCAAAGAGGACCAGCCCTGAAGCCGGTCGGTCAATTCGGTGAACAACGAAAAGCGGTCTGCCGCAGGCTTCCTGCAGCATATCGATGAGCGCCGGATCACCGGACTTGTCATGTTGGGAGGGGATTCCTGCAGCTTTGGAAGCGGCGAGCAGCCATTCGTCCTCATAGATGATGGTGTACGCAGTTTGTTCCACAGGCTACAGTATCACCGTGGTGGATGTTGCAAAAGTGTTCTCGGGTGCAGGGCAAACGCACCTCTGTGAGTATATGGGCGCGTTTGTGAAATTGGGCTCTCTGCTATAGACTGTCGACTTGCATGATTATTCCACTCGGGGACGACAATCGCGACCGCCGGCGCGTACCGTTCATTACCTATCTCCTGATCGCCGTCAATCTCGTGGTCTTCTTCGTATTTCAGGGTTTCGGGAACGACTATGTGTTCACCTATGCGTTTTCCACCGTGCCGGAGGAGATTCTTACCGGCCAGGACATCGTTACGGAGGGCCGAGTCTATTCGGATCCCATAACCGGTAGCAAATATTCGGTGCCGGGTCTCCAGCCGACGCCGGTGAGTGTCTATCTCACACTGCTGATTTCCATGTTCATGCACGGCGGTTGGGCGCATATCATCGGCAACCTGCTCTACCTGTGGATATTCGGTGACAATATTGAAGATAGATTGGGGCATGTTCGCTACCTCGCGTTCTATCTGACGTGCGGGGTTCTTGCAGCGCTCGCGCACGTGATCGCAACTCTCGCGTTTGGTGGCGACACGATGACCCCGATGCTCGGCGCATCGGGTGCCATCTCCGGCGTCCTCGCGGGGTACCTCATGCTGTTTCCTCGTCGCAGGGTCCGGGTACTGCTGATCTTGATCGTCAGGGCAGTGCCCGCCTGGATAGCAATTGGGTTTTGGTTTGTATTTCAGATACTCAACGGGATCGGGGTGCTCGGCGCCGGGTCCCAGGCAGGTGGCGTAGCGTACGCCGCACACATCGGCGGGTTTCTCGCCGGCCTGCTGCTCATCCGGGTGTTTGCAATTGGTACGAAGCGTCGGCAGTAACAACGAAAGGAAGAAGGGAGGATTTTGGATATGTACGCATGGTTCATTGAACTGAGTCCAATCCTGCAGGCTCTTCTGGCCACCCTGTTCACGTGGGCTGTGACGGCGGCCGGTGCGGCGCTTGTCTTTCCGTTCAAGTCGGTCGGCCGGAAGGCCCTGGACGGAATGATGGGATTTGCCGCGGGAGTGATGATTGCGGCCAGTTTCTGGTCACTCCTGGCGCCTGCAATTGAGATGACTGCCGAGCAGGGAGGGATCCCGTGGATACCGCCGGTTATCGGGTTTCTTCTCGGGGGGGCGTTCCTCCTTGGCGTTGACAAGGTGCTGCCTCACCTCCATCTCGGGTTTCCGCGCGAAGAGGCGGAGGGTATCAAGACGAACTGGAAGCGGAGTGTCCTGCTGGTGCTGGCGATCACGCTTCACAATATTCCGGAGGGATTGGCCGTAGGGGTTGCGTTCGGCGCAGCCGCGAGCGGTTATCCATCGGCAACTCTTGGTGGAGCAATGGCACTGGCGTTGGGAATCGGCATCCAGAACTTTCCGGAGGGCACTTGCGTATCGGTGCCGCTCAGACGGGAAGGAGTTCGGCCGGGCAAGGCGTTCTGGTACGGTCAGCTCTCCGGCGCGGTTGAACCGGTAGCCGGCGTACTTGGCGCCCTTGCAGTCATATTCATAAAACCAATTCTTCCGTACGCACTGGCTTTTGCTGCAGGGGCCATGATCTTCGTGGTCGTGGAGGAGTTGATTCCCGAATCGCAGCTCGACAAGGACACCGACACATCGACAGTCTTTGCCATGCTCGGGTTTGCGGTCATGATGACGCTGGACGTCGCTCTCGGGTAGCCGACGCCGGCGCGCGGTTCAGGTATTCTGCTTTTCCTCATGCGGTACCTGTGCTACCTTTGATAATGGGAGGCGCTGCGTCGGGCGGCGCATTGGCGGGAGGTGCGATGGAAGAGGAACTGTCGGACATAGTCGACCAGCTACTGCTGAGTCCCGAAGGAGAGACAATGCGAACGGGGATTTTCTACGTCAGGGTAAAGGACGATCTGAAGAAGGCATTTGCGGATTTTTTCCCGCACATGTCGAGTGCCTACATTGATACAGCCAAGCTCTTTGCGCGGAATAAGCGTTACCCGGTGTTGGCGGTTG
>DAOWMR010000463.1 GCA_030642995.1 Spirochaetales bacterium | reverse complement strand
CCGGCCTCAACGCTCGGATCGGGGCCAGTTCGTGTTGTTCGGGAAACAAAAATTGACTCTCGCTTACCTACTCACCCGGCAACTAAACATTATACAGCCGCGTAGCTGATCGTCGGGTCTTCGAAGTACTTCTGGGTTCGCTCGGGGGAGATTTCCAGTAATCGCATATGGCTGTCGGCGGCTTTCCGCAGGGTAGCTTTCGTTCTCCTCGGGGCTCGTTGCCCAACCCCTTGTTTGAGATCCGCATTGAGGTGTTCGTCGGGATTCAGGTCGGGGCTGTAGGAGGGAAGAAAGAAGAGCTGGATCGCCGCTTTGTGCTCTTCGACCCAATCTCCGACCGCGTGGCTATGGTGAACACACAGGTTGTCGAGAATGAGAAATACTTTCTGTGGCGCCCCGCGAAGCAAACGTTCGAGAAACTCAATGAACCGCTCTGCATTGACCGCCCCTCCGATGATCATCCAGCAGACCTTTCCCTTGTTCGTGATCGCCGAGACCATCGAAAGATTCTCATGTTTTGCCGTTACCGTTACCGCCGGGCGTTTGCCACGGGGAGCAAAGCTGCGTCCGCGTACATCGCCGGCACGTAGTCCTGTCTCATCTCCCCAGTAGATCTCCGCCTGTTCGGCCCCTGCACGATCTCGGATCTGCGGATAATGCTGATCGAGCCACTGTTTGACCGCTTCCGGTTTGCGTTCATAGGCGAACTTCGCCGGTTTCTGTGGAGTAAATCCCCAACGACGCAGATATTCACCAACGGTACGAATCGGCATCTGCATGCCGTACTGCTCCTCGATCAGTTGCCGGACCGCTTCACGGGTCCACAGAGCAAAGTCGAGTTTCATCTGATCTGGGTGCTTGTCGATGATCATTCGGCGAATCGCTTCCTCTTGATCCACGTTCAGGTGACGTTTCTCACCCTGGCGGCGTCCGCGACGTCTACTTCCCAGCGCCTTCACACCGCCATCCTGGTATCGCCTCCAGGCGTTATAGACCGTGCCCCGACTCAACCGGAAGCAGGCTCTGGTGGTGCTGCGTCGTATCGAGAATGTGTTGGGTCGGTTGCCGAAGGCGATTTGGCAGGCACACGAACGGATCATCGGCGCACGGCGCGTTGCGAATGCTGAGAAGATCCTGAGTCTCTACGAGCCCGATACCCGAGTGATGGTTCGAGGCAAGAGCGGGGCGGAAGTTGAGTTCGGCAACGCGCTCTATGTGGCCGAGAATGCCGATGGACTAGTGCTCGACTGGAAGCTGATCAAGGAGCAACCGCCGAACGATGCCGGATTGGTGAAAGACAGCATTGCGCGGATGAGCGGCAACTACGGCACGCCGGACAGCTACGTCGCCGATCGCGGATTCTCCTCAGAAGCTATCAGCAAGTACCTGAACAACGAGGGCGTCTACGATGCGATCTGTCCGAAGTCGGTAAACGCGTTGGGGGAACGACTGCAGGAACCACGGTTCCGAGAACTGCAGAAACGTCGAGGTGGTACCGAGGCCCGGATCGGAATCCTCAAGAACGTGTACATCGGCCGTCCATTGCGATCGAAGGGATTCGATCATCGCGAGCATCGAATCGTGTGGGCTATCCTGGCTCACAATCTGTGGAAACTTGCATCGATGGCCGCGGAGAACCGACGGAACCAGGACGAACGCAATCGATTGATTGCGTGAATCGGTAGCGCGGATTCACACCATTCTTCATTGGGGCCTCACCCGAGTACGTTCCGCCGGGAAAGGTATCTGCCGAGACTCCCGAAAAATCACGCACCACGACGAAATATTGAAGATTTGCCGTCTCGCCATGCCCGTTCCCAAGCGACCGCTCCGGTCAACCGTGTCGCACGGCCGGCGTCATTGAGAAATCGGGGGTTATGGGACAGGCTCTAGATATGCTTCTCGATGATCGCCTGCCGGCTTCGTCGTTCAGTGAGTCCGCTCAAGGTGTGGGTCCGCCTCTGCCAATCGTGAATGGTCTTCGTCTGGTCCTCCGACTCGTCGATAGAGATCACGAAACAACGATTCAGATTCTCAGGGTTCACATCCGAGCTCGTGGTGGTTTCCACCAGGGAAATAGGTCCTTCCACGGTGATAGTCTCGGTGCGGATCTGACCGGTTGACGGGTCCTTCATCGGAACCGCCTTCGTGATCGATTTCCGCGAGATGAGTTCGCGGAGTGGGTATTCCGAGCCGTCGCTTCCGGCCTTCTCGCCGATCACGACGAACGCGTGTCGAAGATCGTCCTGACCGTAGTAGTAGAGCGCCTGCGCGGACAGATCGCTGACACTTTGAAGATCCTCCGGCGGACAGAACTCTGTGGTAACCTCTGCGAGATGGCTCTTCCCGGCGCCGCTTCGGGAGATGGCAATCGCATGCAGGGAGTTGTCGGTGAGCCGAGAGGTCATCACCAGGTACATCAGAAGCTTGTTCTTGCGTTCCTGCACGTAGCCGAGCTCGGCGTAGTCGGACTCGATCTCATCGAGCATCTTCGG
>DAOWMR010000216.1 GCA_030642995.1 Spirochaetales bacterium | reverse complement strand
CTCCATACACCAGAAACACCCGCCTCCGAGCGTGGCCATTTCACGTCCGCTTTCCGACATCAGGCCTCCACGTTCCTGTCGATTCCAAACAGAGTATTCAGGTGATCAAGATATTCACTGAGATACTTGATGGATGTCTTGAGGTCGCCCGTTTCCAGAGCGTGGTCAGCGCCGGGAACCACCAGTACGTCCACATTTGGTCGATTCTGGAGTTGTGTTACGGGGGCGTCCTTGGCGTATCGGTCCTCGGCCCCATACACGACCATGCTCCTGAGCGTGTCGTTGAGCATGAGCTGGGCAATCTCGCTCCGCTTTTCTCCAGGGGTGATCCAAACCGCACAAGTGGTCCTCATACGAAGATCTTCATCCTGTAACAACTGGAAAACGGCCGTTGTTCCAAGAGACTTCCCAATGAAGCTCAGATGTCGATATCTCTTCTGTTGTTGAAGATGGTTCGCTATGGCGCTGACTTCGGCATGAAACCAGGCGTCCTTTTCCTGGTCGGCCGGCTCCAGAAAGGCCCGGTTACGACTGTATTCAAAATCGATGGCCAGGATATCATTACCATGCATGTACGGGACATGTTTGCTGTAGAAGAGATAGGGCGATTCGATAGTGTAGGCGAAACCGGCGATGACTACCGTGAGGTGATTCGTCGGTTCCGTGTGCGTGTAGAGCCGGTTGTAGATGGAACGGCTGTCATGGCCGTACAAGTCTATTTTGTTGTTTGACCACATATCACCTTCAACTGAAACGGTGCTTCTCCTGTGGTCTTGAACAATCGACAGACCACAAGCGATTTCCACAGGAGCTCCTGAGCATTGTATCGACACCGGCAGCATGGTGTCACGGCAGCATTGCTTCCCGGTGGGCGGGCTATGTGCTACGATTCGCCGCAACTATGATAGCACGCGGTCACCGTCCCGGAATGGCTCACTTCAGACGATTTGGTCCACTGGCATATCGATTGGCAATGGCAATGCTTGACGACGAAGAGGTTGCGGCACGAACCATGGAAGAGGTCTTTGGCGGGTTCGGAGAAGACGGCGCCCGGTGGCCCCAATGGCATTCGGCACTCGAAGCAGTGCATCATCGCTGCAGCGATTTGCTGAATGAGAAACACCCCGATAGCCCTGCCACCGGGGGCACGGCTGCCGAGCCTCCCCCGCCGGCTTTCAGCCGCGACGAAGACAATATCTCGCTCCCCGCATCAACGGTTCACGGAGCTCTGTCTGCACTGCCGGCTTCAGACCGCGAGACCTTGTGGGAAACACTCATGGGAACCAACAGAGGCTCCTCAGACTGGGAGACACTGGCCGACGCGCTCCGACATCTTGAAATAGCAATCAGCAACGAAGATATCCCAACCGAAGGGGAACCCGATTGGCACGAATAGACGACTCGTCGGCCACTGCCGCTCGTCGGATCCTCGGATTGGAGGAAGTTCTCTACGCAGAATCCGGCGCCGGTGATGACCGGGTGCGAGCCCTCCTCCAGGCGTTCTACTCATTGGCCCAACTGACATCCGACATTCCGCTTCCGGAGGAAGTTGCAGCCAGGGTAAATCAGCGACTGTCGACTGACGCCAAGCGCAGCCCCGCCATCGCCGTCCGGGCACAATCCGGCAGCCGACCGGCGATCGGCAAGCGGTCATGGGTTCAGCGCGCACTGACAGCCCGAATGCGGGTACCGGTTACCGCCCTCGTCATGCTGGCGGTGGCGCTTGTTCTTTCGATTGGGGCGAATATCCTGCTTTCCCGCACCAGCGGCTTTCGGCCTGAGGTCGCAATTCACTTGATTGGAACCGCCTCATCCCCGGGGACAAAAGGTGTGGTGCTGTTTGACGGGAAGCGGATTGTGCTCTACGCCGACGGACTGGCGGAACTGACGAGTGGATACAGATATGTCGCGTGGAACGCGTCCGGGACGGAGTCACGCTACCTCGGATCGATGACCATGCTCACCGACAGCACCGCGCGGCTGCTGACTTCTGCGGATGCGCTGGGACCGGTCATCGTTGTGACGATAGAGCCGAGCGCTTCTCCGGCAGAGCCGACCGGGCCACAGATTCTCGTGGGCAGAGCAATCGACTAGATCTGGAGGATCACATGAGTGAACGCCGCGCAGAGAAGGATCGATCCGCAGGGGCGTACATCATTCGCAACGTGATAGACTGCGACCGTGCCATTCACGCTTGATCCGGATCTTACCCTGGAGCAACTCCGAACCGTTCACCGTGCCTTCATCGATTCATCATCGATCATCTATGCCGGGAAAGCCGGTGTACTGGACCTGCTCTGCGGCACACTGAAGTTGAAGACTGTCGCAGGCGTGGTCCGGGAAGTTGGCTTTCCGATTCCTGGAATCTTCATTGGTCCGGAAATCGACTCCAGTTTGTCTGTAGATGATCAGGTGTTGGCCTCCGCCGTGGAAGCTCATCTTGCTGTGATATCAGAGGATCGCAAGCTCCTCATGAAAGCTGACGAGGCGGGCCTTGATGGGTACAACATGCTGGTGATGCTGGAGCTATTGCTTCTCCGCGGGCACATTTCACTTCTGGAATGGGATACGGCAAGAAAACGTTTGCTTGCCGCCGCCCAGTACAGCACGTGGGTCGTTCATGCCGGGCAGCAGTTGCATTGGGCAGTTCGAAAAGAGGTTGGGTAGGAACGTACGGCGTTTGTCGAATACGCACGGCCCGGCATTCGGTCTTTTTTCCTCCTTCCTGTTGACCGCCATACGATCATGGCGCAATATATACCCCCCACATTGGAAATATCGGTCAACACATCCGCGTGTTGACAAAGCAGGGAGGCGAATTTGGCATATAAGTACATCGGGAAGGACTACGAACGCCCTGACGCGGTAAACAAAGCTATCGGCAAAGCCGTATACCTGGACGATGTCCTGGTGCCCGGCATGCTCCACGCCGCCATTCTGCGGCCGGAATACGCACACGCGAAGATCCTGTCGATCGACACGACTGAGGCTGAGAAGGGTGTTGGCGTGGTGAAGGTTGTCACCGGCAAGGGGTCCACAATCCACTACGGCGACAACATCAAAGACCTGACGCCCATGGCGGTAGAGAAGGTGCGCTACATCGGCGAGCCGGTTGCGGCTGTCGTGGCGGATACCCCCGAGCACGCGGAGGCGGCGCTGGCCGGGATCAAGGTTGAGTATGAACCGCTACCGGTCTACATCGACGCGCTCGATGCAATGAAGGAAGACGCGGCGCTTGTGCACGAAGAGAACGGCGACTACTGGCACCTGCCATCCATCAAGCCGATCTCCGGCACCAACGTGGCCTGCCATTATCGACTCAAGAAAGGCGACATTGACGCCGGCTTCAACGAGGCGGAAGTCACCATTGAAGATGAGTTCGACTATCCGCTCGGTTCCTGTGCGGCACTCGAACCGCACGGAACAATAGCCTGGTTCCGCGAGGACAAGACA
Source organism: Spirochaetales bacterium (assembly GCA_030642995.1). Lineage (GTDB taxonomy): Bacteria > Spirochaetota > Spirochaetia > DSM-27196 > SLST01 > JAHOYX01. Next base: position 2,096 of record DAOWMR010000216.1, on the reverse strand, counting down.
ATTGAGGTATGGTCTTCGTCAATCTGCCCGTTCATCATTCGAGAGGACCTTGCGCACGCGTATGGCCTCCCGATTGGGGACGTCCGCGTTCGAACGGTGGATATCGGGGGTTGTTTCGGCTACAAATCGGACATCACCACGGAGCAGACCGTCGCCTACATTGTAAGTTTTGTGCCCGGACACCCGGTGAAGTGGATAGCCACCCGCAAGGAAGATTTTGAAAGCACCCTCCTCGGACACGGCATTCGCACACGGATGAAAATAGGCGCGAAGAAAGACGGAACGCTGACGGCTCTCCAGACGTATGTTTACCACACCACCGGCGCGTACGCGGACACGGGTGTGAACGTGATCATGGCCGCAACGCACAACTCTTCCGGCCCCTACGAGGTACCCAACGCCGACCTCAACGGCTATAGCGTGTACACGAACACTCCACCCGTCGGCGCGTTCCGCGGCTACGGTCACCAGGAATCACACCTGGCGGTTGAGATCCTCATGGATCGACTTGCAAAGAAGCTCGGCATGACGCTCTTTGAGCTCAGGGAGAAGAACTACCTGGGACCAGGGAAGATCACTACTCTCGGAGAGACCCTCTGGAAGACCAACGGCGACATCAGAGCGTGCGTGGCCAAAGTGAAGAGCGCCGTATTCGATCACGACAAGCCCGCCGAGGACGATGAGTACTACTATGGACGCGGCTTTGCCGCGGTCATGAAGTCACCAAAGGGAGCACCCTTCTCCACCAAGGGGTGCATCATGAAGTTCAATCGGGACGGCAGCGTCTCGGTGAACATGGGGGGCGCCGAGGTCGGTCAGGGCCTGCGAACGGTTGTTCGCCAGGTTGCCGCCGAAGCCCTCATGATCCCGCCGGAGCGCATCCGGGTCTACAACGAGATCGACACCCAGTTCAATCCGTACGAGTGGCAGACCATTGGAAGTATGTTCACCACCCAAGGTGGGCGAGCCATCGTGCGAGCGGCAAAGAAGGCGATCGTCAAGATCAAGGAGACTGCTGCTCAGGTGTTGCGGGTTGACGAAGACTACCTGGAATACGACGGCGAGAAGGTGTTCCTGAAGTCGGACCCGAGCATCAGCGTGGCGGTGGCCGACGTTGTTCGAGGCTACATGCACGAGGATGGAATCACCGTGGGCGAGGTCGTTCAGACCACCGCCGACGCGAGGTTGCCGCGATACTCCTCACCGCACCCGGAAACGGGTCAGGGGAGCATGGGCGTTACCTACACATTCGGCGCACAGGCTTGTGAGATCAGAATTGAGAAGAAAACCGGGAAGGTGATCATTGATCACTTCGCCTCTTCATTCGATGTAGGCCAGGTCATCAATCCCAAGCAGATTCGCGGCATGGTTGCCGGCGGCGTTGTCATGGCAATTGGCGCGGCACTCTATGAAGAGGTCATCATTGACGACGAGGGTAAGCTGAAAAACCCGCAGTACGGGAAGTATCACATCCCCAAGCTGGAAGATGCACCGGGGAAACAGACCATAGAGTTTGTTGAAACCCCGGGCGAAATTGGACCGTTCGGCGCCCGCGGGATCGGGGAGCACCCCCTCGTGGGCGTGGCTCCTGCGGTCGTGAACGCGGTCGCGGACGCAACCGGAATTGAGTTTTCCCGGATACCGGTCACACCGCAGCGACTCAAGGAAGCAATGGCGACTTCGCCCACGGAGAAGGGAGCATAATCATGGCGGAACAGTACACAATCACCGTCAATGGAATAAAGCGAATTGTCATCGCCGAGCCAAAAACCACTCTGGTGACCATCCTGAGACGCGAGTTCGGTCTCCTCGGAACCAAGAAGGGTTGTGACAACGGCACCTGTGGCGCATGTACCGTGGTGATGAACGGGAAGGCCGTGAAGAGCTGTCTTCAGCAGATTAGAAAGATAGACGGCGCGGAGATCACAACCGTGGAAGGCCTTGCCGAGGGTACGGAGATCCACCCGATCCAGCGAGCGCTCATTGATGCAGGAGCCGTCCAGTGCGGCTTCTGCACACCGGGGATCGTCATGGAACTCCACGCAATCCTCTCGGCCAACCCGGAGCCGTCCGACGAGGAACTTTTTAAAGGATTG
>DAOWMR010000260.1 GCA_030642995.1 Spirochaetales bacterium | reverse complement strand
TGTTCGAAACGAACCGGGCTGAGCGTGAGTTTATTGGTGACCAACACATGCATTTGGTTTTATGATACACGAATAGGCTGACGGCCTAATTATTAAGATCTTGTGCGGAGAATGGCTTGAAAGATTATTATGCGATACTGGGGCTGAAGCCTGAATGCGGCAAGAATGAGGTTCGCCGGGCCTACAGGGTTAAGGCCAAGGAAGTCCATCCCGATCTCAGCGGTGAAGAGGGTACCGCCCGATTCCTGGCCCTTAAAGAAGCCTATGAGGTTCTCTCGAGTAAAACGACTCGTGAAGCCTACAACCAGACATGGCATTCAGCACGTCAAACCGGGACCGTTACCGACTGGGATTACAGAGATTTCCTTCATGGCAGAAAGGACGATCCCGAGAGTCTCGCCAGACTTATCTGCTTCGACCTCCTGTACGATCGTGATGCTGAAGCGGTCGGGCTATACGACGAAGCACAGAGCGGGGGTTTCTTTTCTCTGCGTCGATATCTGGACAGGGAAGATTTCATGGACTACGCATTTCTGCTGGCCGAGGCATATCTGGAGCAGGATGCCCTGGTGAAAGCCTACCGGCTTCTCAGGGGTATCGCCGAGCTGGAAGAGGAAGATCCCTATTTCAAGCACTTCTATGTCGAAGTCCTGGAGCGTATGGCGGCCATCGTCAGGCATAGCCTCCCTGAAGATCCGGATAACAGGCTCAGGATGGCATTCCTCACCGACCTGGTGAAACTCTCATATCACCCCCGGGAGGAAGCACGCCTGAGAAAACTGCTTTCCGAACTCCTGACGGCCGCAGGCCGTCACGAAGCGGCGGCTGAAGAAATCTTCCATGCGTACGAATTGGCACCCAAACTTCCGGGCTTGGAGGAAACGGTAAAAACACTGAGGGAATTGGGGTTGGGCTAAGAGTCTGTCGGACTTAACCATTCCGGACCGACGACCCAGGAGAGTGAGTACAATGCGCAAGCGAGCTTGGGCATTGTCGAACCGACGCAGGGCGAACCAAAGGTATTTTCGCCCTTTTTCCCCGCTGCGGCGTTGACAAAATGCTCATTTATTGGCAGAAGCACCGTAGGATACCATGCGGCTTCAGCGAAAAAGCGCATCAACTCTCCTTGTGCCAGTTCAGGAGTGCCGGGCTGTTCCATCACCGTCAACAGACCAAACAGCTTCGCAGTCAGGACGCCCTCACCCGCGACGTACGCATCATGGACACGAACGGTCATTGCCGGCGCCATACGAACGCGAGCGTCCCAGACAAATCCTGGACGCCCGGCGATGACCCGCTGAGTGGACGTGAACGGTTTCCATTGCTCTCCGGTTTCGCTCATGTTGAAGGTCCCGGTGTGTTCCACGCTGACCGCCGCGACCAACGATTGCCCTTCTTTCAGGACAGTACGGAAGTAGCGCTGAACCGGCGCGGGCAAGCCATCCAATTCCCGCGTGTCATACGATCCGGGCGTGATCGATACGCGAGTTGCCTCAATCCTTTCGTGCAAGCTTCTCGTGTCCGATTTCCAGCGGCTCGTGCCACAGAGGACCGCAACCGCAATAACAATCGCCAACACAACGATCACAACTACAATTGTCTTCCACCACATTTCTGATGCTCCTTCGTCGGATTGGTGCTTCATTTGTCGCTTGGAGTATCGTGAGAAGAAGGGCATAGCGAAATCCGGGGAATTACCTGATTTGCGTTTCAGATCGATCTAGGTGGAGTTACGTAGGCTCAGGCATATCGGAACGGACGTCGATGGACTGATAGAGATACTCAGACGCGGCATTGCGCCGGCGCGCTATGCCTCCCCGAAGTAGGCCTTTCTGATGGTATCCATACGCTTGAGTTCCTCCGGTGTACCACCGGCTATGATCTGACCTTTCTGCAGGAAGTAGCCGCGGTGGGAGATCTCCAGCGTCATGTACGCGTTCTGTTCAACAAGGAACACCGTCGTACCGCCCTCGTTGATCTTCCGGATTATCTCAAAGGTTTGCTGTACCAGTACCGGTGCCAGCCCGAGGGACGGCTCGTCGAAAATGATGAGCCTCGGGTCGCCCATGAGCCCTCTGCCTATGGTCAGCATGGATTGCTCACCGCCGCTGAGAGTGCCGGCGAGTTGCTGCTTCCGCTCGGCGAGTCGAGGAAAATGCTCAAAGACCTTCTCGAATCGTTCGTCAAGATTTACCGATTTGGGCTCTTTGAAGGCACCCATGAGAAGGTTCTCGTGGACGGTCATCTTGGGAAACACTCGCTTCCCCTCGGGTACAATCGAGACACCGGATCGTATGGTCCCGTAGGTCGGGTTGCCGGTGATTTCTTCTCCCTCAAAGAGGATTTCTCCCTCCACGATAGTAACGAGCCCGAGGATCGCTTTGATGACGGTGGACTTGCCGGCGCCGTTACTTCCCAGGAGACTGACGCATTCCCCCGGGGCAACGCGTATGGACACCTTGTCCAGCATCCGGTTTCGTCCGTAGACGGTGGAAACTTCGTTGAGCACAAGCTGATCGCTGTTATTCATGGACCACCTCTTTCCCCAGATATGCCTCGCGTACGGCGGGAGTGCCGGCCACTTCCTCGTAGGTGCCCCGCGCGATTTCTTCCCCGAAATTAATGGCGATAACTCTCTCGGAAACCGAACTGATCACAGACATATCATGCTCGATGATCATGATGCTGACGTCACTCATTGAGGCGCGTACCTTGCGGATATCCTCCATGAGTTCCCGTGTTTCGTCAGGAGTCATTCCGGCACTGGGCTCGTCCAGAAGTATGATCGTCGGTTCAGCAGCCATCGCCCGGCAGACCTCAACACGCCGTCGGTCGATCTGTGGCAATTCACCCACGGGCCGGAACATTCTCTCCTTGAGGTCCGGATTAAACACATCAAGGAGTTCCACAACTCTGTCCTGGAAATCCGCAACCTCGGCGATCATCTTTCTCCTGGAGAAGATCGCTGAGAAATATCCCTGTTTCTGGCGATTATGCATGCCTATCAGAACATTATCCAGGAGGCTCAGTTCCAGGCATAGTCGACTGGACTGGTAGGTCCGGGAGATGCCCATCCGCGATATCTGATAGGGTTCCTTTCCAAGGAGGGATTCGCCCTTATACGTGATATCCCCGGCAGTGGGCTTGTAGATTCCGGTAATCACGTTGAAGAAGGTAGTTTTCCCGGAGCCATTAGGCCCGATCAGGCCGAGAATCTCGTTCTCCAGAATATCGATGTTGATCTTTTGGAGGGCATAGAGGCCGCCAAAGTGGATCTCGAGATCAGTGGAGTAGAAAAGCGTCTTCTTCCCGCTCATTTTGATCCCCCTCGCAATCGGTTCAGAAGGCTCCTGTGATACTCGCGGGGCTTGAAGGGTAAGAGCCCGCGCGGCCGGAAGATCAGCATTGCCACAATCAGGACTCCGTAGATCAGCACGCGGTATTCGGTGATGACCCGCATTTTCTCCGGGAGCAGGACCAGGATCACGGCCCCCAGCGTGATACCGAGTAGGTTATCCATACCACCAAGGATGACGATTGACACAATGACCAGAGATTCAATGAACTGAAAATTGGGTGGCGAGATGAATCCGATCATGTGCGCGTAGAGAGCTCCGGCAACTCCCATGAAGAAGTTGCCTGTTGCAAATGCTCCAAGCTTCCACACCGCGGTGTTGACGCCGGAGCATTTCGCGGCAATCTCATCGTCCCGGATTGTGGTAAGCGACAGCCCGACCCATGAGTTCTGCAATCGATAGAACACCGCGACCGTCGCGGCCAGGAGTATCGTCGCCAGGTAGAAGTAGTTAGCATAGAAGTGCATTCCGGCAAGAGGGCGGATGAAGCTGTAGCCGAATATTCGGATCTCCGGGATGTTCATCAGTCCCTGTGCCCCGCCGGTAAAAGCGGTGTTGTCAAGCGCGAGGACGATCATGTACCCGAACGCCAGGGTTACGAGGGCAAGGTAGTGCCCCTTGGTCTTGTAGATGGGTACCGACAGAATCAATCCGAACGCAGCCGCAATCACACCGGCCGCCGGGAGCGTAAGGATTGCGGGGAGTCCCAGTCGAAGAGAGAGCATCCCGGCCGCGTAGGCCCCGACCCCGTAGAACGCGGCCGTGGCCAGGTTCATCATGCCGGTTGACCCGAGCTGGAAGTTCAGTCCCAGGGCCACCATGAGGTAGATCATCGTCTGGATGAGTACCAGCATCCAGTAGGTGCCCTGCCGCAGAACAACCGACGCCACGATCGGGAAGAGGAGCAGCAGGACAGCCCCGAGTCCCAGCACAAAGGCGCGGGATGATTTGAACGCGTCAACCACGATCTGAGTTCGATTAGGCATGAACCGGCGCGCAAGTACGAGGCCCGCGATCAGTACCAGGGTGGCGACCAGTATCCACGCCGACTCGACGCTGAGGAAGAAGATGAAGAACGCGTAGACCAAGATTTCAACTGCAGCAACAACAATGTATTTCGTCATTCTTACACCCTCTCGTACATGCGCTCGCCCAGTATTCCCGAAGGTCGGAACACAAGGAACAGAATGACGACTCCGAATGCAATGACATCCATATACTCGGAACCGCGGGGCACGAATGCTGCCGACAACGACTGCACAAGCGCAAAGAGGAAGCCCCCGACAATGGCGCCGTAGATGTTCCCCAGCCCTCCGATGACTGCTGCTGAGAACCCGATAACACCGGCCATGGCGCCCATGTCGAAGATTGCGGTGTTGTAGTAGAGCCCGTTCAGCATGCCGGCTATCGCCGCGATG
>DAOWMR010000333.1 GCA_030642995.1 Spirochaetales bacterium | reverse complement strand
GCCGTCGGCCGTTCGTTCAATGACCTCCAGAAATCCCCCCAGGCTCAGACTCTGTTCAATGATGCGATCCTTGCCGGAGTAGTCCAGGCCCTTCGCCTCGGTTTTCTCCGCTTTAGAGCGCCGCTCCTGAGTTGACGTTCTGAAAGAATGAGTTTGCGTTGAATGCGGGCGGAAAGCTCCTGACGTTGTTCAGCGGGCAGGGATTTCTTGGCAAGTGCAGACGCAAGCTCGTCCTGGAGTTCCCCGCTTGAATCCAACGCGGTGACTGATTGATCTGCCGATTCGGATATCAGCCTGGCAATCCTCGCCACGCGCCCGCTGGTGATTCCTGCCGGGTCGGCGTCCTGACCCGCAACGAGCCCGACCGGGTCGGCCGGGGGCAGTTCCGGAACGAGTTCCACACCCGCCTCCCGGAGTCCTTCCTGGAGCGCGAGCACGTCCGACTCATCCACCAGGTAGGTTCCCGGCGCGAGTTCTTGAACGATGAGCTGTCGGACGGCCGGGGAATGCTCCACAGCGTGCATGCGGTTCTTCTGCACCTGAAGCACTACCCCCCGATAGAGTCGGATGCTTTCGTACTCCTCTTCCCAGGTTCGGATGGAGATCGCCACGTTTTGCGGGAGGTGGCCCTCCGCGAGCCGGGCAAGCCTGTCCGCAATGTGCGAGGCTCCGAGTCCGCCCCGCATTGCGGCGGCCACACGCGCCTTCGTCAACTCAAAGTGCGGATACCGATCGTGACGCACCAATTCACCGACCTCGGCTACAAACAGCGCATCAACGAATTCCACCTCCGCAGGGAGGGTTAGCTCAAAATTCGCCTGGATGACGAGCGGTTTAGGTGACGTTGAGGTTTCAGTCGGCCATGCCTTCACGAGACAATCGTGATCTCGCAAGAGGAGTCCCACTCGTTCCATCGCCCGTGTCGTCTTCAATGCGGACTCGGCCGGGACGCCCGTCGCCGCAGACGCGAGCCGGGCAACGCTGGTTGGTTCAAGGGCCAAGCCGGCCGGCATACTCGCGACAATGGCTTGGGCGGCCAGTACCGTATCGGATCGCTCTCCGGCATTTGGTGTGGCGCCGGCGCCGGCTATCTCTGCCAGGCGAGCGGTTGGAGAGATGCGAGTCCATCGGTGCCAGGCGTGGACGATCGGACGAATCCGTGCGTGGTCCTCAACGACAAGCCCCAGTCCAAGGAGCGCTTCAATGAGAAAGTCAATCCGAAGGGTATCCGGCTCGTCGGGAAATGAGATCCGATCCATGAGAACAGGCATCCGCCGTGCGACTGCTGTCGCGCTCCTTTTTCTCAAGGATCCGTCCGCACGATAGAGCTCCGGCGCTTCGAGAAGGAATGAGAAGAATGAAACCAGGAGGGTATCGTCAATCCAGGGCTGCCTCGCGGCGATCGGTTTCACGCGAGTTCCATGAAACAGCCTGGATGAATGGACGATGCCGCTCACGATTCTCGATTCGAGTTCCGGGTTCAGGCGGATACGCTCCGCGTCACGGAAGAGGAGGAGTCGATCTTCAAGATTCAGCAGGTGATTGTGGAGTTCCAGGAAACTGTGGTCCGGCTCCAGAAACGCAAAGAGATCCTCGTGGGATGGCTCGTCAAGCAACCAGACGGCGGTCAGAATCTCGGCATCTGCCTCATCGATCAGCGAGATGATTCTGTCCTGGATCTCGTGTTTCTTGAGGAAAGCCATGAGTTGTGCGATTAGGGTGTGCTTGTTGAACGGGGTCTTGATGGGGCCGAGGTAGTTCCTGATGAGCTCAAAAAACGCATCGTCTCCAAGGGTGAGCAGAGTGCTCTTGAAATCGACCATCAGTTATCCCACAACTCAATGTGGTACTTGTATCCTTGCTCGGTGAGGAATTTCTGCCGATTTGCGGCAAATGTCTCCTCTGTCGTATACCGGGATATCACCGAGTAGAAGAAAGCATTCTTTTCCTTCGGCCGGAGGATCCTGCCGAGCCGTTGAGCTTCTTCCTGTCGAGATCCGAAGGTGCCGGACACCTGAATTGCCACGGATGCATCCGGCAGATCAATTGCGAAGTTGGCAACCTTGGATACGACAATGACCTTCACGTCTCCTCCGCGAAAGGCAGCGTAGATCCGTTCTCGCTCCGGGTTGGGAGTCTTGCCCGTGATGAGTGGTGCTGAAAGCTCCCTGGCCAGCTCGCCGAGCTGGTTCAAATACTGACCGATCACCATAATGGAGTCTTCGCGGTGGTTGGCAATGATCTGACGGGCGATATCTGTCTTGCGCGGGTTCTCGCTGGCGATTCGGAACTTGCCGCGCTTGTCGGCGACCGCATACTCAACCTTCAGCTCCTCAGGAAGATCTATCCGAATTTCGTAACAGTTCGCTTCGGCTATCCACCCCTTGGCCTCGAGTTCTTTCCATGGGACGTCGTAGCGCTTTGGGCCGACGAGGCTGAACACATCGGCTTGCCTCCCGTCCTCGCGAACGAGCGTGGCGGTCAGGCCAAGGCGGCGAACAGCCTGGATCTCCGCAGTGACACGAAAGACCGGGGCAGGGAGCAGGTGAACTTCGTCGTAGATGATGAGCCCCCATTTCCGCTCTCCGAAGAGCTTGAAATGAGGGAAATCTTCGTTCTTGTCAGGACGCCACACCAGGATCTGATAGGTTGCGATGGTGACCGGTTTGATGTCCTTCCGGTCTCCGGTGTACTCACCGATTTCCTCGGCCGTCAGTTCTGTCTTGTCCAGGAGTTCGTCTATCCATTGATGGACGGCAGCGACATTGGTGGTAAGGATCAGTGTGTTGGCCGACACGATCTCCATGACTTTCATGCCGACAGCTGTCTTTCCGGCGCCACAGGGCATGACGACAGTCCCGAATCCGGTTCCGGGTCTCCCGGTTCCATGAAATGCGGTTGCTGCCTCCAGTTGATAGTCGCGAATATGAAACTCAGCCCTGGCCAGAGTCTGCCGACGCAGCGTGACCGGGAGCGGATCCCCATCCACCAGCGGGGCTTCGTCCTTGACCGGGTATCCGAGCTCCATCAACTCCTGCTTGATGGTTCCGCGATCGTAGAGCGCCACGAGGAATCCCGCTTGATCGCCCATATCAAACGGTGTGAGAAAGCGGCTGACCCGCTTGCTGGACATCAACTCCTGTCGAATTGTGGAATCCGGGACGTCCAGGAAGAGCTGCCCCTCCATTGGGCTGGAGAAGAGGCAGATGGTCCCGAACCGGGCGATTGTGTCTGTGATGAAGAACCGGATGTTGTCGGGCACCTCAAATCGCCCGTGGTCGGCAAGGATTTGCAGGATCTCATCCGAACCGATCCCTGCAGAGGCGGCATTCCACAGAGAGAGCGGAGACAGCCGGTAGGTGTGCATGTGCTCGGGACTCTTTTCCAGCTCGGCGAATGCGCTGAGCTCCGCCCGTGCCGCCTCAAATCCGGGGTCGTGAACGTCTACGAGGAGGCTTCCATCGCTCTGGATGATCACCGGGGTGCCGGTCGCTGCTGCCATGAAGGGCTAGGATAGCGAAATAGCTAAGTCGGGTCTACGCGGACGGTCTGATTGGAAGCGATTCCAGAGGGCGGGTAGCGTCGATTGCAGTCAGAGTTTCACGCAGAGCCCGCAGAGTGCGCAAAGATCACTGGCTGTTGGCCGGCATTCCGTTCTTCGTGGTGCGATCTACGCAACAAAGCATTCTCCTGCACTTCCCTGACATCCGTTCTGCGCCCTCAGCGAGCTCTGCGTGAACTCCTCTCCTATAGCGATTCCAACTCCCCCAGTGCGACCCACGCCAGCAGACCAGCACCGATGACCAGAGCGTCTTCATCCATATCAAACCTCGGGGAGTGCACCGGGTAGATGATTCCGCGGGATTC
>DAOWMR010000137.1 GCA_030642995.1 Spirochaetales bacterium | reverse complement strand
GGAAGGCCCAGCCGCGTCTCCGCAGGCTTTGCGAGGACCAGCGGCTGGGCCTTCCCGCATGCGCAAGCACGTACAGTGTTATGAACGTGCGTTCGTCCTGCGCCGCCTTGTGCAACTCCGTGATCGCCTCTACTATCAGGCCGATGATGCAGGAACGTCTGGTACGCAGATTCAAGGATGAGGCTGTCGCGGTTTACTCAATTGAGGGTGCCCCTGGGCCTGAGGATTTCAAGCGCTACGTCGTGTCCACTCGTGACACTCGCGATCTCATGAACTACCCCGAGATCATCAATACGGATTTCACCAACCTCATGCAGAACGGTGTCACTAATGCGCTCAAAGGCATTAACCTGCTTGAGCGGTTGAGTGAGACCAATTCCAAAGGGGTAAACGTCTATCACATCCTCCGGGGTGGACTGAATTTCAAGGTCAGCGATGCCCTCCGGAAGGGTTTCGGATACAAGTGGCACTCCAGCTCATACCTGTCCAGTCAGCGGGTTCTCAAGGAGGGCAAGTACGAGGTCAGCGAGGACTCCTATCGCAAGTTCCTCGTCCCCGACAACGCCACCGTGTACACGGCGGACATCGTGGCATCGGGCGTGTCCATCAACAACGGCATGGACTACGTCTCCAAGTACATGGAGTCGACGGGACATCGACTGAAGAACTTCATCTTCATCACGATCGGATGTATTGAGGCTGAAAGAGTCCTTGCCAAGTGGCACGCTCATTTCAAGGAGCGAATGCCCGATTACGGCGAGACAATGGTTATCTATCTGGAGGGTCGATTTGGACTCGCCACCAACGAGACCCCGTTTCGAAATAAGCTCCCGTTCACCGACCTCATCAGGAGCTACCGCGAGGGAGCACTCCTGTCGCCGGAGTATGAACACTCCCAGTTCGACCGAACGATCACCGCCCTCGAGGCATGCGCCATTTACGACGGCGGCAAGAAGAGTTTTGAGCCGGCAAATCACATTCACGACGTTCTGGAATTCTGGCAGAAGCAGGATGCGTACGCCGTCGCCGAGCGCGTTCCAATCTGGGACGAGTACAACCTCCGTTTCCCGTTGGATATGTACTTCGAAAACATATCGACCCTGGAGGCCGGGAGTCCCAAGCTGCTGGCAGAACACAAGAGCGTTCTGTGGGAAGGTGTGACGCCGGAAGAATATGCCAGGCTCTACCACCGCTTCAAATGGCTTTGGACCGACGAGCGCATACAGGCTGCAACCGTGCCGGGTAGCCTGCGAACTGTTTGCGACAAGAAGATCAAGTATCTGGAGAGTCTCGTCTCCGACGTGTGAGGGCGGCTACACCAGCACTTCGCTCGATGTATCGTATCGCGCGATCAGCCGTCCCGCCCGGTACACGGTCCGCGATGGACGCGTACGCAGGGCCTCGGATTCAGAGGGCGCCGCAATGATATTGAAATCCGCCGGATTGCCGACTTCAATGCCATAGCTGCTCAACCGCATGATCCGCGCCGCGTTGACGGTCAGCATGTCGTACACTATGCCGGCCGTTGCCGTTGAGTTGTACTGTGCCTGGTATGCCATCAGAAGGCCGTAGTCCAGCGGATCACCGGTGCCGTAGATGTGGAATCCATCGCAGATGGTGTCCTCAGCGGTTCCCACGTTCACCCCGGCGTCCACAAGCTCCCTCACTCGCGAGATTCCGCGCGTTCGAGGCTCCGGATCCACGCCCATGATGGCAAGGGTCTGCGGATTGACGCACACGTTGAAGTCGGCTGCGCGAAGCAGTTCGATCACCTTGGCGGCATGGGCCGCCGGTTGGTATGCGAGCGACGTGCAGTGCCCGCCGGTGACCCGCCCGGCGAAGCCTTCCTTCATCGACTTGAGCGCCGTGTACTCCAGCGACTGGTCAAACGGGTCCTTGCTCTGGTCCATGTGCATGTCGATGTCCAGATCGTGCTTCTGCGCAATTTCAAAGACGAGATCCACGTGCCGGCGAGCCTCCTCCCGGGTCCACTCCGCCGCGGGCATTCCCCCCACGACGTCGGCGCCGCGTTCAATCGCTTCCCACATGAGCTTCTCGGTGCCGGGGTCCCGGAAGATCCCTTCCTGCGGAAACGCAACAATCTGCACATCTGCGATATCTCGTGTCTTCTCGCGCGCCGCCAGACATCCTCGCAAGGCGGTGAGCCCACCGATGGTGTCGATGTCCGCGTTGGCCCGGATCTTCGTCGCGCCACGCATCACCGACTGACGAATCGCCCGGACCGCCCGCGCCTCCACCTCTTTCACCGTGTACGCTCGCTTGATGTCGTGCATGATCCGGATGGACTCTTCGAGCGTCTCTTCGCGTGTCTCGCCGCGCGCCTCCCCGACGACGGCATCAGCGACAGCTGCATCGCCGGGCAGCACCGCCGGCAAGGCCGTGTACGCCTTGTCAATGTGCAGATGCGGGTTCACGAAGGTCGGCGTGACCAGGTTGCCCTCGGCATCCACCGTGGTCTCGGCACGGTCGGTGATGTCCGGCTCAATGCGGCGGTACACGCAGTCCTCAATCAGGAGGTCCACCAGATCATCCCGGCCACGGAGCCGCGCGTTCTGAACGAGCAATCGCATGATCAGGTCTCGATGCTGTCGGGAATCCGAAGCGTCTCGTTCCTCTTGATAAGGTCTTCCGGTGGATTGGACATGAGTTGCGCTCGTGCAATCTGTTCGGGATACTCGTCGCGGATGCTCAATTCCCAGTAATCCCTGGTGAGCAGGAATACCTTGGCGCCGCCGAGTTCATGCTGCACCTCCGGCCACGGGTAGGTCGGGAGTCCCATGTTGAGGCCGGCAAGAACCCAGCCGTTGTAGCTCTCAAAGGTGGCCCAGAACTCGTTTGCCCCGCAGACCTCAAATGCGTACCAGCACTTCGAGTAGAAGAGGATGGATCCCGCATTCACCTGCCGTTTGAATGCCATGGTGTGCAGACTGACGTTGATCTCCTTGTCGCGCAGGCGGCCGTTGGCAATTCCAATCGGTTCGCCGTCGTCCAGCCCCAGGAAGAAATACTGATCCTTCATTCGATTGCGCTTGATTGCCAGAAGTTCCGCGAAAACGCGTGCCCCGACAATGTCGTAGAAGTCGTATTCAACTTCGGTGTACTGCTTGACGTATGCGGCGAGCGGGTCAACCTCTTCCTCTCGGATAGAACGAATCAGAATAGTCCGCTTGCTCCCGTCGCGGAGCGTGAGTTCCGAGTACATCGGCTTGAACTCCGGCAGCACGGACGGTACGGTGAACATTCCTTCCAGTTTTTCAACCGGAAACGTGTACTCAGTCTTTCGTGTCTTGCATGGCACCTTTCGAATCATCTTCGTATCTCCTTGGTTGTTTTGGTTTCAGACTATCAGTCGAAACAGTCGGTCAACGTATCCGGGAATCGCCGTCTTCGGCGGATAGCTTTGTTGCCACGATGCCATGATGCCCAACATGGCGCCCCGCAGCATTGCGAGCAGGGTCTCCGGTGGATAGTCGTGGGTGACCTCGTTGTCTTCCTGAGATCCGTGAAGATAGCTCAGAATGATCGCGTCGGCATTCCGATATGCCGTCAGAAAGTCGTTGATTGCTTCGGAATCCTCTTCCAGATCCAGATCCTGGAAGAGCGGTGACACATGGCTGAGGATGATTCGAATCAGCTCAAAGTTCTCGTGGTAGAACTCCAACAGATAGAGAACAATCTCGCGCAGTGCCTCCATGTTGCTCAGCCGGGCCAATGCCATCTCGCGTTCGTATTGACGAAGGTCTCGATACTGGTCGTTGAGCAGGGCGTTCAGTACTTCCGGAACGCCCTTGAAATAGTAGTAGAGAGAGCTTGTCTCCATCCCCGCAGCTTCGGCAATGTCGGCCATCCTGGTTTGCCGGCCTTTGCGCATGAAGATCCCTTTAGCTGTCGCGAGGATCTGTGTTTTCTTTTCCTCGACTCTCTGCGTGGTCTTGCTTGCCATCTTGTCTACTCTCGGCTGTACGATTTTCCAATCGACGCTGGAAACTCAATTCTTTTTCGGAAGACCATCATGATCACAATAACGACGACAAAGGGCATCATGAGGAAGAACTGGAATGGAATGGAATCCGACAGCAATTGCAGCTGGAACGAGAGGACCTCAACTGCCGCGAATACAAAACCTCCCAGCAGTGCCCGATGCGGTTTCCAACTCGCGAAGATTGCGATGCCCACCGCCATGAATCCGCGCCCCCCCGACATGTTCGGGTTGTAGGTTCCCGTGAGGTAGATCGGGAGATAGGCGCCGGCCACTCCTATGAGAGCAGAACCGACGATGGTGGCAATGTAGCGCCTGCGCCTCACGTTCACGCCAACCACGTCGGCGGCCTGCGGGGACTCTCCAATCGCTCTGGTCTCCAGGCCTATCTTTGTCCGATAGAAGAACCACCAGAGAACGATGGTCATCAAGTACATGAAGTAGACGATTGGATCGTGGTTCAGAATCGCCGAGATGATTGGGACTGCGGCGAAGATGTCTACCACCGGCATAGACGGCGCCATCGGTGCGGTGAGCCGCACGCCCATAACCAGCTTGTACAACAGGTCCGACAGACCGGTGCCGAGAATCACCAGGATTATGCCGAGGATGAACTGGTTGACCTTGAAGGTCTCGTGAACGAATACCAGGATGAGTCCGAAAAGCGCGCCTATTGCCGCGCCGGCAAGGAAGCCGACAAGCCAGCTGCCGGAAAAGAAGGCTGCCATGAACCCAACAGATGCGGACACGAGCAGGACGCCCTCACCGGATACGTTGAAGATGCCGGTTCGCCCTGCAATGACGATTCCAAGGCTCACGAGTGTATAAACCGTTGCGTACACGACGGTCTGAGACAGCAGGGAGTTCACGAATGCCATCACTTGCCTCCTTGCCTGAAGCGCTCTTGGATAACCACGACAAACAGCACAATCAACCCCTGTGTCAGGAAGACCATCTCCACCGGAATCTGCATAGTCCGCTGCAATGCATCGGCGCCCACGAGGAGTACCGACATCAGAAACGCCGCGATAGGCACGGCCGCCGGGTTCCCGGCCACGAGCAGGCTGGTCACGATGCCGAAGAGGCCGTACTGTGCCCCGCTCGTGATGGCGAAACCCTCAATGAGCTTGCCGTGGATGTTCATCACTTCCAGCCCCCCACCGAGACCGGCGAGTGCACCACCGAGAATAAACGTCACCATGATTGTCCGCTTGAAGTTGATGCCGTAGGTTTGTGCCGCAGTCAGATTGTAGCCGACGGCGGTGATCTCGTAGCCCAATCGAGTTCGCTTGATGAGCAGATATACGAACACGATCGCCAGTACCGCAAGAATGATCGAGTGCGGTATCCCACCGAAAAATCCCATTGTGGCGGAGTCCGGCAGGGCCCTCGTGATGGGATGGCCTTCCACCGGGTCTTTGAACGCACGCGATGTCGCGATGAAGTTCACAAAGTAGAAAGCTATGTAGTTGAGCATGATCGTAGAGATGATGGGGTTGATGTCGTGACTGGCCTTGAGATACCCAGCCACGAGTGCGAAGGCCGCCCCCGCGGCAAGCGCCACCATGAGGAGGAGCGGAATCATGATGATCCCGGGGAGGCCGAGTGGTGCAAGCGTGAGGCCAACCACCGTCGTCACCGTCCCACCAAACAGCATCTGTCCCCATGCGCCGATGTTGAAGAACTTGATCATGAAGGGGATCGTGAAGGCATAGGTCGTGAAGATGAGCGGGATTGTTTTCTTGATGGTCTCACGAAAACCGAACGCTGATTTGAAGGATGTGCTCACAAGCGTTACGAACGCGTCTCCCACGTTGAATCCCAACGCGGCGATGATGGCCAGTGTGACGGCGAAGGCCGCACCCACCGACGAGCCGTAGATCATGAACCCACGGAGGATCTTCCTGCCTGACATCACTCACCCCCCAGCATCAGGAGTCCAATCCGGTACTTGTCGAACTCATCTCTGTTGAACACCCCTTTTAGCTCACCATTGTGGAGCACTGCGATCCGGTCACTCACAATCATGAGTTCGTCCAGGTCCTCGTTCACCCAAAGCACCGCCGCCCCCCTATTTCGGGTCTGAACAAGTCGATTGAAGATGAATTCAACCGTGGCGATGTCCAGTCCGGAGGTTGGATTGTGGGTTACGAGCAGCTGCGGTGCACTGACGAAGGCACGTGCGATGATCGCCTTTTGAATGTTGCCGCCCGAGAGGCGTCGGATCACAAGATCAACGCTGGGCGTTTGGATGTTGTAATCTACTACCGCCGTTTGGGCGGCGGTACGCACTTCGTTCCACGCGATGAACATCTTCTTCTTGAGGAACCGTTCCTCCGCGTGGTGCCCCAACAGGATGTTCTCGGTGATGGAACCCTCATTGAGAATGCCCTCGCTGATTCTGTCTTCTGGTGTGTAGAAGACACCTCGGGCAAACACATCGAGGGTGGACAATCCCATGATGCTTTCGCCTTTAACCAGAATATCCCCCCCGCCGGCCAGCGACGGATTCACGACGACCTCTGCGATCTCTTTCTCGCCGTTTCCGGACACTCCGGCGACCCCGACGATCTCGCCGCCGAACACCTCAAGCGACACGCCGTTCAGTCCGGGACTCTCCTCACCGCCGGGTACCGACACATTCCTGAGTTGGAGGATCGGCGCCGAAGATCGAGTGGTCTCCGGAACCTCGACGGTGGGCAGGGCGCTCTCATTGACAGCGATGTTCTTCTCCATGAACATTAACTTCACGAGTTTCTCCTGCGACATCTCGGCATGCCGCAACTCACCCTGAATCGTGCCCTTCCGCAGGACGGTCGCGGTCTGACACACATCTATCACTTCGCGAATCTTGTGCGTGATGAAGATGACCGTAACTCCGTTCGCCACAAGGGCCTTGAGAGAGACCATGAGTTGCTGAAACTCGCTTTCCACGAGCGATGTTGTGGGTTCGTCCAGAATGAGGAGACTTGCATCTCGGTAGAGCGCTCTCACGATCTCTATCTTCTGTTTGATCCCCGCCGAGAGTTCCACGACCTTAGTGTCCAGGGGGAAGGGGAGACCGAATTCTTCCGACAGCTCTCGGATCCTGATTCGTTCCCGATCAAGGGGCAGCGAGTAGGTATCGCCGTCCGTACCCATGATGATATTTTCAACGGCGGTGAACTGCGGGACCAGCGTGGATACCTGATGTACCATACCGATCCCGCTCCGGATGG